>CAYTZF010000075.1:0-12560 GCA_964442265.1 uncultured Sideroxydans sp. | reverse complement strand
CGGGGCGGAGGATAACGGAATATCGGGCGCGGATAACCTTTGTGTGTTGCAAAAAAACCATGCCGTTCCGTTTTTCCATGCCTGTAAGCCACACTTTCAACGATTTTTGACTTCGGTTGCGCAAAAGTAAAGGCACAATCGGCACAAGATAGCGCCCCGACCGCTCATCTGCCGGCTCTTGCCATTCATCCTTCCCTGTGCGCCCGTTGCTGCTGCAATGCCCACATCTGGGCATAAACACCGTTCCTGTCCAGCAACTCGCGGTGGCTGCCGCGCTCGATGATGCGCCCCTTGTCCATCACCAATATCTGCTCGGCATCAACCACGGTGGATAAGCGGTGAGCAATCACCAGCGTGGTGCGCCCGCGACACGGTGGGGCGGAGCCCTCTGGTGCGGGAACGGGCGCATCGCACCTCCTCCCGCAAACGGCTGGCTTCGCCAGTAACGTGTCGGAGGTGCGGTTTCAAAGAATATGCGCTTCACTAATTTGGTGATCATGCCTTGCAGTCATGTCTCTTTGAATTTCCCCCGCGTTTTTCGCGTCTCCGCGTGGTTAACTGCCGTTTTGGGGGTGATCCGTCCACCTGCTGTGGCAACGTGATTCATCGTGCGATGAATCGCGTCCCGCAGCAAGACAAGGCCCGACGGGGGTTCCGCGATGGCGGTTGCACATTGGGAAAAGTCCCTCTTTCGGTTATCATGCGCGGCATTGTTTGCAGGGAGCGGGCTAGTTGCCATCCTGCCAACTTTATGGCCGTACTGCAGCCTTGCTGCGGGTTGCGGAAAATACTCCGGAAGCGTGGCCGAGCGGTTGAAGGCACCGGTCTTGAAAACCGGCAACGATGCGAGTCGTTCGTGAGTTCGAATCTCACCGCTTCCGCCAGAACTCATTCTCATTGAATCTCAAACAACCTCACAAACCCGCACTGCATATAGCTTTAGCGGGTTTTTTGTTGCTCAAACGGTATCGGCCGATCTTATCAAATCTTGCAATATTTGGGGGTATCCTAGACAATGTACCCCCAGCAATAATTCACGATACCCCCAAGAGGTGAGATCATGAGCAAGCTAACCGAACTGGCAATAAAGAAAGCAAAGCCTGAGGCCAAAGATTACAAGTTGGGTGACGGCGGCGGCTTGTATCTACTAGTCAAAGCTACAGGTTCAAAATGTTGGCGGCTCAAGTATCGTATAGCTGGAAAAGAAAAACTGCTGGCAGTCGGCGTATATCCTGACGTATCGCTATCCCAAGCCCGCGAACGTCGCAATGATGCGCGCAAACTATTGGCGAACGGCGGCGACCCTAGCGCAATCAAACAAACAGCAAAGCAGATGCAACAGAAAGCATTACAGGTTTCTGAAAACAGTTTCAAAAACCTTGCCGCTGAACTCCACAAAATTAAATCCCCCATGTGGACAGCGGGGCACGCAAAACAATGGATGGGCAACTTGGAAAAGTATGCATTGCCCGTTATCGGTGATCGCCCTATAACCGACATTGAACCAATGGAAATAGTCGGCATCATGCGAACGATTGAAACGAGCGGCACATTCGAGACAAGAGACCGCCTGCTTCAAACCATCAGCGCAGTGTTCAAATACGCAATCGCCACAGGCCGCGCTAAATATAATCCGGCTGAAATTCGCATGGCACTGGCAGACCGTCCAAAGGTGGAACACTTCGCCTGCATAGCCCCTGCCGAGTTACCCGAATTCCTGCGCGCAGTCACCGCCTATCAAAATCTGGATAAGGTTTCACCGATTGCAATATCAGCTTTTCGCCTGCTGATGCTGACCACTACCCGTACCAGTGAGGTGCGTTTTTCCAAGTGGGTGGACTTTGATCTGGATGCAGGATGCTGGGTTATTCCCGAAGAGCAGACCGGGCGCAAGGGCAAAATGGGCAGGCGCAACCCCCATGCAGTGCCGCTATCCGCTCAAGCCGTCAAGATTCTGCGCGACCTGTATCCGGTTACGGGACAGGGTGAATATGTATTCCCGAACCGCAACAGTGCCGGACGGGTTATCAGCGAAAACACCGTATTGAAGATCATCGAAACCCTCGGCTACAAAGGCAGGATGACAGGCCACGGCTTTAGAAGCCTGGCACGTTCGATACTTGGAGAAATGGGGTATCGCTGGGAAGCGTTAGAGGCAATGCTGTCTCACGCGCTGGAAAACCAGACGGCGGCGGCCTATGTACGCACCACTTACTTTGAAGAGCGGCGCGGCATCATGCAACAGTGGGCGGACTATCTCGACAAGGTAGAAGCAGGCGCGGAAGTGATACCGCTGCGCGCATAAATCGGTACGTATCCAGGGTGTTCTCAAAATCCGCACAGTCTTGCATCGCAAGTCTGTAACAAGACCTCGCACAAGAGCTTCGCTGTTGTGCCAGTCAAACTGCCACAGTCTGGCCGCGCCAGTCTGTGACAACATCATCACAAGAGCAAAGCTGTTGTGGCCGTGTTAATCATTCAAAATTTCTTTGTCCCAAAACGGCTTCTCAGTTTTACGAATCTGTAAACTGAGTTTTCATGGTTCGAATTTGATTTTGGCGCGCCCGAAGAGATAAATCGGGGCACTGGCATGACATAATAATTTTGCCTTGATTATCTCCGCAACTAGAAAACAACTTCACTCCTCATTTCTTCTGAAATTTAGTGGCAACATTTTGAAGTTTCAGAGTTTGACGATATACGGGGTGAATTTCCCAACTAAACCCGTCATCAATATTAGTTCGGTCTTTTAGCAAATGAGGTGCTTCTGCAAAGCTGAAATGTTCATATTTTTCTGCTGAAATATCCCTTCGAGCAGTTATAAAACCAATTTGGAATAGGAAGTGTGCGACTGAGACTGCATCGGCGGGGGCTGTGACGCCTGCAATTTGTGGATGCACTGCCTCCATAACTCGATTTTTCAGTGTTCTTATGAGTTCATTTGTTGTGTAGCGCTCATTCTGGCGTGAGAAGGCGGACAACAGTTCGCTGAGTTGCGGGCATTGGGAGCCAAATTCTGCAATAGCATCATCAATACGTCTTTGACCAAATTCTGGCAATACTGCTGTTAATTCATCTAGTCCAATTTTTGACTTTTTATCGGCATTCAATCCCGCTGCCGCCACCTTACATAATTCAATCAACCAGCGCGGCCTATGTTTTGAAAGTGTGTGAAGAATGACATGGGGATGACGAAATCTTTCATCCCCCCCCCAATTCATAGGGTCTTCAAATACTAATCCAATTAATTGAATCTCTCGTTTAGATTGGTCGATTGGAAAATATCTTTTTGTTTTTTCCCACAGAGAGTTTCTTTCAAGGTAGCTTTGAATTCGCTTTGCAAGAAGAGATTGATAATCATCCGCCGTCCAAGACAGATTGCAGATGTATTGTTGAAGATGAGACAGCCCTTCGAATTGACGCTTTAGCGTAGCCCAAATATTGGGACGGACTGATATTCTGAATCGCAGCTCTGGTACGGATGTCACGAGTTGTCTGCACGCAATAAAAAAAGTTGCCACCTTAAGTCGATGACGAGCTGTGTTTTCGAAATTCTGGTCCACATCATCAACAATTAACCAAATAGTAGATTTTCCTTTGGCAAATCTTTGAACGAGCCTTTCAGGATTGTTAACCCCAAGTCGCTCTCTCGTTATTTGGGTTACTGGACTTTTTAGGCGGTCAAACAAAGCTGAAACAATAGAGCGCTCCTTAAAGCCTGCAAGTTCTGCATGTTCAACCAGACTAATCGTGTCGTCTGTCATCGCGACGCCGATTCTGGAACCAATTTCACTAGCAATTAGCCTGATAATTCTTTCTTTCCAAGCTCTTGTCCATTCATCTGAATCGTCTGAATTCAACGGAGGGGATAGGTCTGTTCCAATCGCGGATATGACTAGCGGGGAATCTACCCCAGCAGATAATTGACGTCTCACAAGGCGCAAAAGCCCAGATTTGCCCTCCCCCTTATATGAACAGACGATTTGAATCAGAGATTTCTCGTCCAGAAACTGCCCAAGTTCTTTGCGATTGAGAGCATAGGAAAAGAATACGTCCTCGTCTTCAAGCTCAGATGCCTCGTTGCCAAATAGTTTTATATCTGTAACGTTGATTTTGGGTAATCCAGCCATTTTCTGCGCCTTTATTGTTATGACACCGCAAACGAAATCTATCTTCTGCCCCCCCGTCCAAGTAACACGGAGGCACCAAATACATATCGTTGAAGTCTATGCGCCCTGTCATTCGCCTGCAAGCAATTTGCACTCATGCCGGCAATACACCTGCCCTAAAGTTCCCCAACTTCCACCGCATCGCATAGAATCTATGCCTGTTGCCTCCCCGCCTATCAGATCGAGGAATTTAATGGCGCTCACTCGTAACGAAATCCGCAAACGCCTCGCCGCTTTTGCCAAAGAGCAGCAAGGCTCAAGCAATGAACGCAGCCAGGCGCAAACTTTCTGGCTGCGTTTTTACGAATGCTTCGGCATCCGTGCGGAAAGTGCCACCATCTACGAGCAATCGGTAAAGAAGCTGGGCGGTGCTCAAGGCTTCATTGACAGCTTCATCCCCGGCAAGCTCATCGTCGAACACAAGAGCAAAGGTAAAGACCTCGACGCTGCTTTCGACCAAGCCAGCGAATATTTTCTGTCGCTCAAGGAAGAAGAGCGCCCGCGCTACATCATCACCAGCGACTTCGCACGCATCCGCATCTATGACCTGCAAGCGGGCGGCGGCTACCATCAATGCAAACTCGCCGAGCTGCCGAAGAAAGCCGACTGGTTCATGTTTCTGGTGGAAGGCGAACTCACCGACTACACCGATGAATCCGAAGCCGACCGCAGCGCTGCCTACACCATCAGCAAGTTGCACGAATCGCTGCTGCGCGCCAACTTCAAAGGCCGCGATCTGGAAGTCCTGCTCACCCGTTTACTGTTCTGCTTATTTGCGGAAGACACCGGCATCTTCGGCGAGAACGGAATTTTTCGGCGGCTCATGGAATCCACCCGCGCAGACGGCAGCGATGTCGGGCGCGTGCTGGCCGAACTGTTCCAGGTATTGAACACACCGGAAGACGAACGCCAAAACAACCTCGACGAAAACCTCGCCCGTTTCGCCTATATCAACGGCGCACTGTTTGATGAATCCACCCGCATCCCTAGCTTCGACAGCACACTTCGCGAACAACTCATCGCCTGCGCCAAGCTGGACTGGAGCGGCATCTCGCCCGCCATCTTCGGCGCGATGTTCCAAGGCGTACTGGAAGAACACAACCCAGAGGGCGCAGACAGCAACAACCGCAAAGCCTCACGCCGCGAACTTGGCGCGCACTACACCAGCGAACGCAACATCCTGCGCGTCATCAATCCGCTGTGCATGGATGACCTTCGTGCCGAGCTTGCCAAGGTCAAACGCAACAAAAAATTGCTCAGCGATTTCTACGACAAACTCCCCACACTCACTTTCTTCGATCCCGCCTGCGGCTGCGGCAACTTCCTCGTGATTGGCTTCCGCGAATTGCGCCAACTGGAAATGGACACCATCGAAGCGATGGGCGACATCGGCCTCACCAACGCCAGCCGGGGCGGGTTGCTCGATGTCTCCACGCTGTGCCGCGTCAAGGTCAACCAGTTCTACGGCATCGAGATCGACGAATCTGCCGCACACATCGCCCGTGTCGCGATGTGGATCACCGACCACCAGATGAACCTAGAAGCCGCCGAACGCTTCGGCACCACCCGCCCCACTGTGCCGCTGGTAGATAGCGCCACCATCGCCTGCGGCAACTCGTTGCGGCTGGATTGGCACGACGTGCTGCCACCGGAGCAATGCAGTTATGTGCTGGGCAATCCGCCATTCGTCGGCAAGAAGGAACAAACCTCTGAACAAAAAAGCGATATGGAACTCATCTTCGGCAAGGTCAAAGGTGCGGGTGTGTTGGACTACGTGGCGTGCTGGTATGCGAAGGCGGCGGATTACATTCACGCCAATCCGTCCATTCATGTGGCCTTCGTTTCCACCAACAGCATCACCCAGGGCGAACAGGTCGGCATCCTGTGGGGGCACCTGCTCGCGCAAGGCATACGCATCCGCTTTGCTCACCGCACCTTCCAATGGAGCAATGAAGGCAAAGGCGTCGCCGCCGTACATTGCGTCATCATCGGCTTCGGCTTGAGCGAACCCAAGCAACATGTGATCTTCGACTATGGCGACAGCATCAAGGGCGACCCAGTTGCCATTGCCGCACGCAACATCAACCCCTATCTGGTGGATAGTGCAAACACAGTTATTGCCACCAGAAGGCAAAGCATTAGCAATGCTCCTGAAATGATAAAGGGTAACGAAGCCACCGACGACGGATACTTGATACTTTGCGATAAAGAAAGACGCTCACTTATTCAAGCAGAACCGAGTGCCAAAAAGTGGATACGCCCTTTCCTTGGCGGAGATGATTTTCTTAACAACGGCAGACGTTGGTGCTTATGGCTGCAAGGCATTGCCCCAAACGAACTTAGGGCAATGCCAGCCATCTTGAAACGGGTTGAGGCAGTGCGTGATTTTCGTCTCGCCAGTCCTAAGCAGGCGACAATTGAAAAAGCAAAAACAGCTTGGTTATTCGGTGAAAACAGACAACCCACGAAAGGCAGCTATATCATCATTCCCAAAGTGTCGTCTGAAAAACGCATATATATGCCGCTTGGCTTTGAAACGCACAACGTCATTATCAACAACACGTTGCAATTTATCCCCAATGGCACGCTCTACGACTTTGGGCTGATTCAATCCATGATGCACATGGCTTGGATGCGCACAGTCTGTGGACGAATGAAAAGTGATTATCAATACTCCATCAACATCGTCTACAACAACTTTCCTTGGCCCGATGCGCCGACAGACAAACACCACGCCACCATCGAAGCCGCCGCACAAGCCATCCTCGATGCGCGTGCGTTGTATCCTGAATCCTCGCTGGCAGACCTTTACGATCCGCGCTCCATGTCACAAGAACTCGTCAAAGCCCACGCCGCACTCGACAAGGCAGTGGATGCAGCCTATCAATATAAAGGCGGCAAGGATGATGCCGCACGCGTAGCCTTCCTGTTCGAACGCTACCAGCAACTCACCAGCCTGCTGCCTGCCTTAACGGCCAAGAAGACCCGCAAGCCGCGCACTTAACTCTCGTCATGCGCGCTTCCCTCAACGTCAACAAGCTTTGGCAAGGTCTCATCGGAAAATCAAAATCCAACCCGGTGAATATTGTCGCCCAGCGATTTCTCCAGGTATTTCACGATCACGGAGTCCAGACGACACAAATTCCCCGCCTGCTGCCCCAGGTCAAGCTGGATGATCTTAAATCCGAAGATGATCTGTTGGCTATTCTCACGCACGATGTTCTGGATCAGATTGCCCGCATGTTTGGCATCCGCATCGAGTGGCTTGAAGGAGTGGACGATGAAATCTACGAATATCTGGCTTGCTACAAAAGGCCAGAAATTATCCTCGAACACCTAGCGCAGATTGTTGGTGGTGGCGATGTTGGATTTCGCTTCCCTCTGCGGATTTTTTCCACTACCAAGAAGCTCGACTGCAACGATGACAGCCAAAAACTATTGGCTCCCGTGATTGTTGAGAAGATCGCTGAGTTGGGGGAAAAAGCAATCTACAGATATCACATTTATCGTGATGAATTTGATTGGGGCTACTTCCCAACCCGTATTGAGTTGAAAGCCATCGCGCGTATCGTTGATAAGAAACTTCACACCCCTGTCCCTTTATTCGTTATTACCGAAAAGGAAATGCGAGGTGTCTTGGATGGCAAGCTGATTCCGGCAAACTTGTTCCGTGGCGCACTACTTACCAACCCATCATTGGAAGACTTTGCGCTGACTAAAACAGAAAGTGTTGTAGCAAAGGAAGTCGATGAATTTCCCTCTATATTGGAGTACATCAGGGGAAACAACTTGCAGGACTTCTCTTTCGACAAGCCAGAAGCGCCACAACAACCTGATGAGCCAATCGCAAGCCCTGTTGCCCCGACAGCACCAGCAGTCGAGATTCCGCCAAGAAAAACTGGCAAGCGAGCTGATAACAACCAAGACCTGTGGGAACCAGTTAGAGCTGTTGCAAGCGCACTTTGGGCGGAGGATGATTCGCTGTCCATTGCGGAAGTCATCACCCGCATCCAGAAAATGTCGCACCTAAAGGCTTCCAAGCTCACGGCAAGTGCCATCCGCAAGCATATTGCCGATCTCGCGCCCCCAAATGTCCGTGGAAAATCTGGACGCAAGCCTAATAAATCAACCTAAATTTCCGTCTCAATACTCTGCAACCACTTGAGATGGCAGCATAAAGAATTGCGACGGATTTTTTTCCATCCCAATTGCCAGTATCCAATTTTATTGTCCGAATCTGTGCAAGATGATCGTGCTCCCTTAATTGCACAGGAGCACAGCATGGAACAAAAAATCGAAGGACAAATTGAAGCCGCAGCCATGCGACCGCCCGCCCGCAGCGCAAGCGAGGACGGACGGACGCATAGCGAGGACGCTCAGGGTACGCCGCCCTGTAACACAGTACCCTTAAAATACAATCCAGAAAAATCCAAGTTGTTACGGTTTGGGGTTGATAGCCTTTATCTCTCCTATCCCGGCGTAATGTCTGAGGATTGGGACAAAAAACTTGCTCGCCTGAAAGAGCTTGCCCAACAGGAAGACGAACTCAGCCAGTCCATTGCCCAGGTAACAATCTGCGAGCATCTGTTCGAAGTGCGAGACAAAGGAGCAGGGCGTTTCTCCTATGTGCTGGTGGATAACGCTTACCGCATCCAAGCCAGCAACTCCCGCTCGAAATCCTTGCCGCTCGCCTATGTGCAGATTTCCAGCGAATACCTGACCCATGCCGGAATCGAAAAAGCCGAAGAAGGATTACGTCATATCGTCAACACGCTGGGCGTGGTGAATGAACCGGCGAATATCAGCCGTGTGGACTTGTACGCCGACTTTTGCGCCAATTGCCCGATGGATGCTTTTGAACCTCTGCGCGACTGGGTAACACTGGTGGAAACAATGAGCCTGCATTACAGCTTTGGGCATTTCTCCGGGTGGAGCTTCGGATCGGGTGGCGATATTGTTGCGCGCCTCTACGACAAAACCCTTGAAGTCGAAAAAAAGTCGCACAAGTTTTATTTGCATGAACTGTGGAAGGCTGCCGGATGGGATGGTGAAGCCCAGGTATGGCGCATGGAGTTTGAAGCCAAGCGCAACGCCCTCGTGAGCCTGCAACTGCCCAAGCTTGCGCACCTGCTGCCGAATCAGGCCGCGCTCTGGCGATACCTCACCGAGAACTGGCTACGCCTCACAGTGCCCACAGAATCGGACAGTAACCGCGCACGCTGGAACAATCACCCGCTGTGGGATTTCATCGCCTCGGCATTCGATACAGAGGAAGAGCAAACCAAACTGCAACGCTTCAACCCTGCACGCCTGCCAGAGGATGAGCGGCTGTTCGTGCATGGTTTGGGTGGTATCACCTCATTCATGGCGAGTCGTGGCATCGAAGACCTCAGTGAAGGAATTGGCGAGTATTTGCATCAAGCCAAGGCTTACCACGTCACCCGCTCCGGCTTTAAGCATGATGGGATGGAACGATATGTCGGTCGCAAGGTGAAAGCCAAGAACCGCCGTTACAACACGGTGCAGAATGCACAACCGCTCGAATATCAATCAATCGAAGCCGCCGAAGCATATCAAGGCGCAAAGGATGGCGATGATGCAATCTAACTTAATTCAAAGCACACCCTTGCACGTTCAACAACATCAAGATGTTGATTACCTTTTACCGCGCAAGGCCGTTGAAAAATTTTCCGGCCTGAGTAGGGCAACAATCTACCGCTTGATAAAAGCAGGTAAATTTCCACGCCCCTTATCCATCGGCACCGGATCAGTACGCTGGCGACAATCTGATATAATTGCTTGGCAACAGTCCCTTAGTCCAAGCTCCTAGCGGTTGATAATTGGGGGTATGTTTGGGGGTATGTTTAAAAAACAAAAAATTGGAACGTAACAACGGCGCGGCTTGCCAGTCTCTTTTCGACTGACACCGCTCCGCCAACATTAATACTTTAAGGAGCCCTTCATGTTGCGTCGTTTATTTGCAGTGAGTTTGTTGCTGGGCAGCGCGGCCGCAACGGCCGACACGCTGGATATCAATTTGGGCAATAGCGCGGCCCAATTCAAGTATGGCGTGCCGAGCGGGATCGCCGGCAAATCCAGCCTGTTTGCCTCGTTTCTTTACAACGACGACAACGACGCGCTTGCGGATGCCGGCTTGCTGGTGCTGACTGAAGAAGGCACTGTGCCCGGCCTGTCTTTGGGCGTCGGGGCGAAAGCGGTCGCGGCTTCCCTGAACAAGGTGTCGCCCTCGCGCAAATTCGTGTCGGGGGTCGCGCTGGGGGGGCAGGTGCGTTTCGAGTTGCCCGTCGACCGCCGCTTTGCCGTGGTGGGTGAATTCCATTACGCGCCGAGCATCATCAGCTTTGGCGATGCGGACCACTTTTCGCAAGTGGCGGTGAGAGGCGAGTTTTCCCTTTCGCCACTGACCCAGGTGTACGTCGGTTTCCGCGATACCAAGTTCAACATGGACAAGGGGCTGCCCACCGCCGACCTGGAAAACGGACCGCACATCGGTGTCCGCTTGTCGTTCTGATCGCGCGCAGTCTTTCCGCAGCAATGAAAACGCCCCGGCCAAACCGGGGCGTTTTGCATGGTGCAGGCGGAACATCAGTAGCCGAGTGCGCGCGCGCTTTGGTAGAACAGGAAACTGACCAGCCACGCCAACGCCAGTGACCAGACGATGACAAAGGCGGCGAAGGCGGTACTCTTGGCTTCGTTGCGCAGGGTGGCGATGGCGGACAGGCAGGGGGTGTAAATCAGGGTGAACAGCATGAAGCTGTAGGCTTGCACCCAGTCCAGATGCTGCGCCAGTGCGCCGCTCAACGCATCGCCGACCTGGCCGTAGATCACGGCGAGCGCGCCGATCACGATTTCCTTCGCCACAAAGCCGAAGATGAGCGCGATGGTGAGTTGTTCGTCGATGCCGATCGGCGCAAACAAGGGATGCAGCAGGCTGCCGATCATGCCGGCGATGGTGTCGGCGCCGCCCGGCGCGGCGGTTGGCGGAAGATTGGTGAGCAGCCACACCAGCACCACGCCGGCAATGATGAACTTGGTGGCGCGGCGCAGGAAATGACTGATTTCCTGCCAGCCGCGCAGCAGCATCTGGCGCAGCGTGGGGAAACGGTAGGGCGGCAGTTCCAGCACGAAAGGCTCGTTGTTCCGGTATCTGCCCTTGAACAGCAGCGCGGTCAGGATGGCCGCGCCAAAGCTGAACAGATACAGGCTGAACAATACCACCGGCGCGGCTGCCGGCGAGAACAGAGCGGCGGTGATGAACACGAACACCTGCAGGCGCGCCGAGCAGAGCGAGAACGGAATGATCAGCATGGTGAGCAGGCGCAGGCTGCGCGAGCGCATCACGCGGGTGCCCATCAGGGCCGGCACGTTGCAGCCGAAGCCCATCAGCAGCATGACGAAACCGCGCCCGTCCAGCCCCATCTTCGCCATCAGCGCATCCATCAGAAAGGCGGCGCGCGACAGGTAACCGCTGTCCTCCACCATCGCCATGAACAGGAAAAACAGGATGATCAGCGGCACGAAGGCGGCGACCGTGGCCACGCCGTTGTAAATGCCGTCCAGTAACAGTCCCTGCACCACGCCGGGGAGCCAGGCCGTTGCCGGTTCGAGGGCGGCGCTGCGCAGCCAGCCGAGTGCGTCGCCGACCCATAACTGCAGCGGTTGGCCGAGCAGAAAGATGGCCTGGAACAGCAGATACATGATGCCGAAGAACAGCGGCAAACCAAGCCACGGATGGAGCATCACGCGGTCGAGTTTGTCGGAAAGATGTTCCGGCATCTGCGCCGGGATCTGCACCGCATGTTGCAGCACACGCGCCATCTCGGTTTCGAGATGCTCGTCCTGCTCCAGTTGGCTGCGCAATTGTTCTGCCATGCCGGGGGTGGGATAGCGCAGCGCCTTGGCAATCGCCTGCAGGGCCTCCGGATAGCCGTTGCCGTACTTGCCGCTGAGAAGGAAGACCGGCATGCCGAGCATTTCGGCCATCTTTTTGCTGTCGATGGTGATGCCGTATTTCCTTGCCTCGTCGGCCATGTTGAGCAGCACCACCACGTTCAGGTTGAGCTGCTTGAGTTGCAACAGCAGGCTCATCTGGCGCTCGATCTGGGTGGCGTTGAGGATGACCAGGGCGAGGTCGGGCACGTTGTCGTGCAGGAAGTGGCGCACCACCTGTTCGTCGTCGGAGAAGCCGTGCAGGTCGTAGATGCCGGGCAGGTCGATGATCTCCACCATGTCGCCGCCCAGCAATATCTTGCCGCTGAGCAGCTCGACCGTGATGCCGGGCCAATTGCCGACGCGCGCGGCGCCACCGGTCATGCGGTTGAACAGGGTGGATTTGCCGGTGTTGGGCATCCCCAACAGTGCGATGCGTTT
>CAYTZF010000074.1:0-2883 GCA_964442265.1 uncultured Sideroxydans sp. | reverse complement strand
TCTTGCCCTGCGACACCAGACTGCCCGCACCCACCATCACATGGTCGGGAATCACCACATCGTCGAGGATGATGGAACCCATGCCAATCAGGCACTCGTTGCCGATGCGGCAGCCGTGCAGGATCACCGAATGGCCGATGGTCACGTAGTCACCGATGATGAGCGGCGAGCCATCGGGTTTGTCCGGCGTCTTATGCGACACATGCCCCATGGTCAGGTCCTGAATGTTGCTGCCACGCCCGATTTCGATGCGGTTCACATCGCCGCGCAACACTGTGTTGCACCAGACCGAACTGTCATCACCCAGCTTCACATCGCCGATGATCTGGCATGAGGGGTGCAGATAGACGCGGTCGCCGAGGATGGGTGAAGTATTGAGGTATGGAGATAGAGACATGGGGTTTACAGGCTTTCTGGCCACACTCTGGACGTATGGATGACCGACAATATCTGGACTTCATTCGCATCAATGCGATAAGCCAGCACGAAAGGAAAACGACTAACCGCCAGCTCTCGCGTTCCTGCGACCCGTCCCGCTCTGCCAACCAGTGGATTTTGCGGAAGCGCTTCTGCCGCCTTGCGAATGATTGAAACTACCCGTCTTGCTGCTTGGGGGTTTTCCTGCCCAATGTAATCGTGAATCTCCGCAAGGTCAGTTCTGGCTCGAGTGGTATAAAGCAGCTTCATGCTTGAGGCTCAGTGTAGTGTGCAAAGAACGCCTCCATTTCCTTGTCCGTCACGAACTCACCACGCTTGGCTTGAGCCAAACCTTCCTGGATGCGCGCAGTGATGCGGCGCTGCTGTTCCAGATACAGCGCCACCGCTTCGTTCGCCAAATCGCTTTCACTACGATGGCTTTCTTCAGCCAGATGGTCGAGCTGAATCTTCAGGTCTGACTGGATTTCAAGTGTAGTTGCGCTCATAGTGTTTCCTCAATAAATGATTGGAGAAATCTTACGACAAAATATCTCAGTCTGCCCCCGGTTGTCCGCCGAGAATGGGGGTGGTGTCGAGGTAGTTGGATAGTGGCATGTGATTATTTCAGAAGCTGAAAGAGTCAATGTGAGCCTGTTTCAGTACAGTGTAAAGATGTTTCATGTCCTATCTCAGGTCGATCGAAAAATTAACCGCAGAACTTCCATTTCATCTTCTCCCCCGCCCGCAATGGTACGAGCTGATGTTGCCCAAAGTCTAGTGTCGCAGGCACCTGCCACTCTTCGCGGCGCAGCGTGACCTTGTCGGTATTGCGCGGCAGCCCGTAGTAATCCGCGCCGTAGAAACTGGCGAACCCTTCCAGCTTGTCCAGCGCACCCGCCGCCGCGAACGCTTCGGCATACAGTTCAATGGCGGAATGCGCGCTGTAGCAACCGGCGCAGCCGCAGGCGTTCTCTTTGGTGTGTTGCGCGTGCGGGGCGCTGTCGGTGCCGAGGAAGAATTTCTTGCTGCCGCTGGTGGCGGCCTTGACCAACGCTGCGCGGTGCGTTTCGCGTTTCAATATCGGCAGGCAGTAGAGGTGCGGGCGGATGCCGCCGGCCAGCATGGCATTGCGGTTGTAAAGCAGATGTTGCGGGGTGAGCGTGGCGGCGATGTTGTCTCCTGCACTGGCGACAAACTGCGCGGCGTCCCGGGTGGTGATGTGTTCGAACACGACGCGCAGGTCTGGCAGGTCTTTCAGTAGCGGTTGCATCACTCTTTCGATGAACACGGCTTCGCGGTCGAAGATGTCGATGTCGGGATTGGTCACTTCGCCATGCACCAGCAGCGGCATGCCGAGCTTCTGCATGGCTTCCAGCGCGGCGTAGGTCTTGCGCAGGTCGGTCACGCCCGCGTCGGAGTTGGTGGTGGCCCCTGCGGGATACAGCTTTACCGCATGCACCACGCCGCCGGCTTTCGCTCTCCCGATCTCTTCGGCGCTGGTGATGTCGGTGAGGTACAGCGTCATCAGGGGCTCGAACCTCATGCCTGCGGGCAGTGCTTTCAGAATGCGCTCACGGTAGGCGACTGCCTGTTCCGTGGTGGTGACGGGCGGGCGCAGGTTGGGCATGACGATGGCGCGGGCGAACTGGCGCGCGGTGTCGGGCAGCACCGAGGCCATCAGCGCATCGTCGCGCAGGTGCAGGTGCCAGTCGTCGGGGCGGGTAATGGTCAGTCGTTGTTGCATGGGAATTTTCGGCCGGTCGAATGCCCCGAATTGTAGCGCGATTTGCTACTCGCCCCTTGTTCAGTCTGGTTCAGTCTGCGGCCGCGGATGGCCCGGAAAGAACTTGCGCACCACCACAAAAAACACCGGCACCAGGAAGATGGCGAACACGGTGGCGGCGAGCATGCCGCCGATGACCCCGGTGCCGATGGCGCGGCGGCTTTCCGCGCCCGCTCCGATGGAAAGTGCCAGCGGCAAAACGCCGGCCATGAAGGTGATGGAGGTCATCAGGATCGGGCGCAGGCGCAGGCGGCAGGCTTCCTTGACCGCTTCGAGCCGTTCCTGCCCCTCATCTTCGAGGTGACGCGCGAACTCGACAATCAGGATGGCGTTCTTGGCGGCCAGGCCGATGATGGCAATCAGGCCGACCTTGAAATAGACATCGTTGGACAAGTCGCGCAGTTCCGCTGCGGCCAGCGCGCCGAAGGCGCCCAGCGGCACCGCCAGCATCACCGCGAGCGGCACCGACCAGCTTTCATAGAGGGCGGCGAGCACCAGAAACACCACCAGCAGCGAAACCGCGAACAGCAGCGGCGCCTGCTGGCTGGAGATTTTTTCCTCGGACGAGATGCCCGACCATTCATAGCCGATGCCCGGCGGCAATTTTTGCGCGATGGATTCCATTGCGGCCAGCGCCTCGCCGCTGGAAACGCCGGGCGCGGTGGTGCCGGAAATCTTCATGG
>CAYTZF010000073.1:0-3108 GCA_964442265.1 uncultured Sideroxydans sp. | reverse complement strand
GGTGGACAGTAGAATCTGGGGGCGGACATGGCGGCGCGTAGGTTTTGTAACGGGCGTGATAATATAACGCCGCGAAAAATCACGCTGTTCATCAGAAGGATTTTGTCATGGTCAGTCTGCACCCCCCTTTGTGCGATTTCGGCTGGAAGGCCCGCCCATTCGACCTGTTGGGCGTGGACGGCAAGCGCTACACGCTCGACAACGCGCGCGGCCCGAACGGCCTGCTGGTGATGTTCATCTGCAACCACTGCCCTTACGTCAAATCCATCCGCGACCGCATCATCCGCGACACGCGCGAACTGCAACATCATGGCATCCACAGCATCGCCATCCTGTCCAACGATCCGGCCGAGTATGCGGAGGATTCGTTCGAGAATATGCAGAAAGTCGCGCGGGAATTTGCCTACCCGTTCCCGTATGTCTGGGACGAGACGCAGCAGATCGCCAGGGATTACGGCGCGGTGTGCACGCCGGACTTTTTCGGCTTCAACGCCAATCTCGAATTGCAATATCGCGGCCGCCTCGACGCTTCGCGCAAGGAAGCGGTGGCGGACGCGCCGCGCGATTTGTTCAATGCCATGCTGCAAGTGGCGCGAACCGGACAGGGGCCGCGCGAGCAGATCGCCAGCATGGGTTGCTCCATCAAATGGAAAGGTGAAGCCGCGTGAAGATACTGATCCTGGGGGCGGGACAAGTCGGTTCGACGGTAGCCGAAAGCCTGGTGGGTGAAGCGAACGACATCACCATCATCGATTCCGACGGCGAGAAGCTGCGCCTGTTGCAGGACCGGCTGGATCTGCGCACCGTGGTCGGCAATGCGGCGCACCCCTCGACCCTGGAACAGGCCGGCATCAAGGACGCCGACATGCTGCTGGCGGTGACCCAGAGCGATGAGGTCAATCTGGTCGCGTGCAAGCTGGCGGCCAGCCTGTACAACACGCCGACGCGCATCGCCCGCATCCGCGCTGCCGATTACCTCAACCGCGAGGACATCTTCAATTCCGATAACTTCTGTGTCGATTTTTCCATTTGTCCGGAACAAATCCTGACCGAGTACATCGTCAAGCTGATCGAATTCCCGGAAGCCTTGCAGGTACAGAAATTTTCCCAGGGCAAGGCCTCGCTGGCGGCGGTGCGCGCCTACAGGGGCGGCCCGCTGGTCGGCCAGCCGCTGAGTTTTCTGCGCACCGACATGCCGCACGTGGAAGCGCGGGTGGCGGCGATCTTCCGCCAGGACCGCCCGCTGATCCCGGAGGGCGACACCGTGATCGAGGACGGCGATGAGGTGTTTTTCATTGCCGCCACGGAAAACATCCGCAGCGTGCTGAAAGAGATGCGGCGCATGGACAAACCGGTCAAACGCGTTGCCATCGTGGGCGGCGGCAATATTGGCCTGCGTTTGGCCAAGGCGATCGAGAATGATTACCAGGTCAAGCTGATCGAATTCAACAAGAAAGCCTGCGAGCGCCTGGCCAGCCAATTGGCCCATACCCTGGTACTGAACGGCGACGGCACGGACGAGAAGCTGATGCAGCAGGAACACATCGGCGAGGTGGATGTGTTTTGCGCGCTGACCAACGACGACGAGAACAACATCATGTCCGCCCTGCTGGCCAAGCAGGCCGGCGCGCGCAAGGTGATCGCCCTGATCAATCGCGGCGCCTATGTTGATCTGCTGCAGGGCGGCAAGATCGACATCGCCCTGTCGCCGGCGCAAATCACCATCGGCTCGCTGCTCGCCTACGTGCGCCAGGGGGATGTCGCCGCGGTGCACTCGCTGCGCCGGGGCGCGGCCGAAGCGCTGGAAGTGATTGCCCACGGCGACCGCGAGTCTTCGCAGGTGGTCGGGCGGCGCATCGAGGATATCGATCTGCCCAAAGGCGCCACCATTGGCGCGGTGGTGCGCAACCATGAAGTGGTCATCGCCCACCATGACACGGCGATCGAGGCGGAAGACCATGTGATCGTGTTTGTGGTGGACAAGAAGATGCTGAAAAAAGTCGAGAAATTGTTCCAGGTCAAACTCGGGTTCTTCTGATGGGCCGCACGCTTACCGTCATCAACGCGCTGGGGCTGTTGCTGGTCATGTTCAGCCTGACTTTCCTGTTGCCCCTGTTCGCCGCCCTGCTCTACCACGACCAAAGCCTGTTTATCGATTTTTTGCTGGCCATGCTGGCCACCGCTGCCGCCGGGCTGCTGATGTGGCTGCTGACCCGCCGTTTCAAGGGCGAACTCTCCACCCGCCACGGCTATTTGCTGGTGGTCGCAATGTGGAGCGCGATGCCGGCCTTCGGCACCTTGCCCTTGCTGCTTGCGCTCCCCGGGCTATCTTTTACCGATGCCTATTTTGAAACAATGTCCGGCATCACCACCACCGGCGCCACCGTGCTGACGGGGCTGGACAGCCTGTCCCCCGCGATCAACATCTGGCGGCACGAGATGGAATGGCTGGGCGGCCTCGGCATCATCGTGCTGGCGGTTGCCGTGTTACCCTTGCTGGGCATCGGCGGCCGCCAATTATTCAAGGCGGAAACGCCGGGGCCGATGAAGGAGTCCGCGCTAACCCCGCGCATCGCCGACACCGCGCGCAACCTGTGGGTGGTTTATGCCATCATCACGCTGGCCTGTATCGGTGCGCTCAAATGGGCCGGCATGTCGTGGCTGGATGCGGTCTGCCACGGTTTTTCCACTACCGGGCTGGGGGGGATTTCCACCCACGATGCCAGTGTCGGCTGGTTCGATTCGCCGCTGATCGAGTTCGTGGTGGTCGTGTTCATGCTGTTCGCGGTAATCAATTTCGCCACCCACTTTCTTGCCTGGCGCGGCAAGACTTTGCGCGTTTATCTGTTCGACACCGAAGCGCAGGCCGCGCTGGGGCTGATCGTTGCCAGTTGCTTTGGAATCGCATTTTTCCTCTGGTTCAACGATGTTTATCCCTCGTTTGCAACCGCACTGCGCCATGCCAGTTTCAATGTGGTATCGATCGGTGCCAGCTCCGGTTTCGCCAGCGTCGATTATGCGCAATGGCCGATATTCGCCCCGCTGTGGATGCTGTTCGTCGGTTGCATCGCGGCCAGCTCCGGTTCCACCGGCGGTGGCATCAAGATG
>CAYTZF010000072.1:0-7127 GCA_964442265.1 uncultured Sideroxydans sp. | reverse complement strand
AAAGTATCTGGCGATGAGCGAGAAGGAAGTATCGAAAGAGATCGCGCGGCTGGAAAAAGAAATGCTGCAAGCCGCGAAGAATCTCGAGTTTGAGAAAGCCGCGCAAGTGCGTGACCAGTTGAAAAAGCTGCGCGAGAGCGTGTTCCTGTCGCCCTTGTAAGCCATGACGAGCGCATTTGACAAAGTCATACCGCGTGCCGGAACTTCCAGCCTGAAGTACGACACCCGCAATGCTGTTTTTGGCCAATCGGACGTTATTCCTTTGTGGGTGGCGGACATGGACTTTGCCGTGCCGGCGGCGGTGCAACGCGCGCTGACCGAGCGCGCCGCGCATCCCGTCTATGGTTACACCGTCTATCCCGATGCACTCTACGAGTCGCTGGGGCACTGGCTGGCTGTGCGCCATGGTTGGACCGTGCCGCGCGAGTGGATCATATTCTGTCCGGGTGTGGTGCCTTCGCTGCATGCTGCGATTCTTGCATTCACCCAACCCGGCGATAGCGTGATCGTGCAGCCGCCGGTGTATGCGCCGTTCCTCTCCGCCGCTGAAACGACGGGGCGCAAGACCGTTCTCAATCCGCTCAAGTTTGCAGACGGCCAATATCGTTTCGATCTGGAGGATTTCGAGCGTTGCGCGGCAGCGGGCGCGCGCCTGTTGCTGCTGTGCTCGCCGCACAATCCGGTCGGGCGCGTGTGGCAGGCGCAGGAGTTGCAGGCGCTGCTGCAAATCTGCGCGCGCCATGACATCACCGTGGTGTCGGACGAGATTCATGCCGATCTGGTTTATCCCGGCGTGACGCACACTCCGCTGGCAACGCTCGCGCACGGTAAAGTGAAAGTCATCACCGCCGTTGCGCCGAGCAAAACCTTCAACATTCCGGGCTTGGGTCTTTCCGCGCTGATCGTGCCGCAAGCAGGCGACCGCGCCGCGATCAACAAGGCATTTGCCAGCTTGCACGTCAGCGCCAGCAATCCGTTCAGCATTGCCGCTTTTGAAGCCGCGTATCGCGAGGGCGCGCCGTGGCTTGAGGCGTTGCTGGATTATCTGGCCGGCACGCGCGGCTTCGTGCGCGAATATTTGCTTCGGCATGTGCCGCAGATCAAGCTGATTGAATCGCAAGGCACTTATCTGTTGTGGCTGGATTGCCGGGGAATGGGATTGGACGACCGACAGCTCAAACATTTCTTTGTGCAAGAGGCGGGGGTGGGTTTGAGTCCCGGCACCCTGTTCGGCGCACAGGGCAGCGGTTTCATGCGCATGAACATCGGCGCGCCGCGCAGCGTGATCAAGCAGGCGCTGGAACAGATCGCCAAAGCCATACCTTGATCCTCTGATGATTGTCGGGCTGAAGCCCGACCTACCAACCCCGCATTTGCAGGTCGTAATTTATTCCGACAATGACTTGTTGTGTCAGATATCCATTGCGGGTGTTTTACCGTTTGCCGTAGCGCAGCACCAGCCAGATCCCGCCCAGGATCAGCACCGAGGCGGTCAATAAGTCCGCAGTGAACGTTTCACCCAGCAATATCACGCCGCCCAACGCGGCGATGATCGGCGCGGACAGTTGCACGGTGGAGGCGGTCATCGCGCGCAGGTGTTGCAGTACGCGATACCACAGCACGTAGCCCAGCGCGGAAGTGAGTGCGCCAGACAGCACGGCATACAGCGCGCCGCGCACGTCCCAATGCAACCAGGGCAGGGCGATGCCGACCAGCGCCAGTGCCAGCGGGGCGGCGCGCACAAAATTGCCGGCGGTCGCGGCCGCAGGGTTAACCAGCCCGCGCCCCCACAACGAGTAAATGCCCCAGGCGACGCCGCTCGCCAGCATCAGGACTGAATCCAGCACGGATGGCGCTTCCACGCCCGGCGAAACCAGTATCACCAGTCCGACCAGTGCGGCGACGAAGCCCGTGCTTTGCATCCGGCTCATGCGTTCGCCGGCGATGAAACCGGCGATGAGCATGGTCGCCTGCACCGCACCGAACAGCATCAACGCACCCGCGCCGGTGTTGATGCTGCGGTAGGCGAACGACAGCGCGACCGCGTAAATGAACAGCGCCAGCGCGCTGCGCCATGTGCCATGTTGTAGCGGTGCCTGCTGTTGCCAGCGCATGAGCAACCATAGCATCGCCGCGCCGGAGAACAGGCGCAGGCTGGTGAAGCTGGCCGCGTCGATGTTTGTTTCCTTTAATGCCATGCGGCACAGCACCGAATTCGCCGCGAAGGCGATCATGGTCAGCGTGGTGAGGAGAATCAGGCGCGGCGGGGTCACGGCGTGCCGAAAGGCAGGAGGTGGCGCGGCTCGGCGGCGGAAAGGCTCAGGTAATGCACGTTGAACCGTCCTTCTACATCGCTCCAGGTGGTTTTCAGATGCCAGCCGGCGGCGCGCGCCAGTTGCCCGAATTCGTGCGCGGCGTATTTGTACGAGTTTTCGGTGTGCAGGGTTTCGCCTTCTTCAAACCAGAATGTTTCATCGCCCAGCCGGATGGCTTGGCGGCAGCGGCTGACCAGATGCATCTCGATTCGGCCCAGCGCCGCGTTGTAAAAGGCGTAATGGGAAAAATTTCCGTTATCGAATTGCGCGCCGAGTTCGCGTTGCATGCGCGCCAGCAGATTGAGATTGAACGCGGCGGTGTGGCCGGCGGCATCGTTGTAGGCGGCATTCAGGATAGCCGGCGATTTCTTGCAGTCCACACCGATCAATAACCCGCCATCCCTGCCGACCCATCGCGCCACTTCGCGCAGTAATTCAACCGCTTCATCCGGCGCGTAATTGCCTATCGTCGAGCCGGGAAAAAAGATCACCGGTCTTTGCGCGGCATCGCACTGCATATCCTGTGCGGAGAGCTGCGTGTAGTCGGCGCACAAGGGCTGCATGGCCATCTGCGGGAACAGCGCCTGCAAACGCGCCGTGCTTTGCATCAAATGCGGTGCGCAGATGTCGACCGGCGCATACACCGCATCGTCGGCCAGATGGCGCAGCAGCAAGGGCGTCTTGCTCGCACTGCCGCTGCCCAGCTCGATCAGCCGGCATGAGGCGCCGATGCGCGCGGCCATTTGCGCGCCATAGCGTTCGAGGATCGCGGTCTCGGCGCGTGTCGGGTAATACTCCGGCGTGGTGCAGATCAGGTCGAACAGGTGCGAACCGCGCGCGTCGTAGAAGAACTTGGGCGGGATGGACTTGGGTCGGCGGCGCAGGCCGGCCAGCACGCAATGCAGAAAATCCGCTTCGGTTTGGTTGGCGGCTTGCGGGGTGGGTGATTCGTTTCTCATCAAATATCCTCTGCCAGGCGCAGGCCGGAAAACATCCAGCGATCGGCGGCTCTAAAAAAATTCCGATAACTGGCGCGCAGATGATCCCGTGCGGTGATACAGCTTCCGCCGCGCAACACCATCTGGTCGCACATGAACTTGCCGTTGTATTCGCCCAGCGTGCCGGGCAAGGGGCGGAAGCCGGGGTAGGGCAGATAGGCGCTTTGCGTCCACTGCCACAGCTCGCCGTAAAGTTGGGTCAGTCCTTGTTGTTGTGCGGGCAACGGCACGTACAGGCCGCGGTCGAGAAAACTGCCGCTGATCGCTTGCGTACTGGCGGCGTGTTCCCACTCCGCTTCGGTCGGCAAATGTTTCCCTGACCAGCGCGCGTAGGCATCGGCCTCGTAATAACTCAGGTGCGACACCGGCTCGTTTTCGCGTAACGGATGCGCACCCGTCAGGTCGAAGTGCATCCAGTCCTTGCCCTGCTTGAACCAGTACAAGGGCGCTTGCCAGCCCTGTGTGTTGACCGTGTGCCAGCCGTCCGACAGCCACAGATCGGCGCGGCGGTAACCGTCGTCATCGATGAAGGCGAGATACTCGGCGTTGCTTATCAGCCGCGTGGCCAGGCGAAAATCGTTCAGCCACACTTTGTGGCGCGGGCGTTCGTTGTCGTAGGCGAACTCTGCGCCGTCGTGACCGATCTCGACCAGACCACCCTTGATGGTCTGCCAGTCCAGCGGCGGCAGCGGGTTCGCCGCAGGCAGTTCGGGCGAGTGATACGCGGGCAGCAGCGGATTGACCGAGAAGTTGTACAGCGTATCCATCAGCAGCAATTCCTGATGCTGAATCTCGTGCTCAATGCCGAGCTGCACGCGCTGCAAAATGTCATCAACATGCTGCGCGGGCGGCTGCGCCAGCAGTTCCAGCAGCGCCGCATCGACATGCCGGCGATAGCGATAAATTTCTTTCACCGTCGGGCGCGACAGCAGGCCGCGTCGCGGGCGCGGAAAGAATGTCCCGGCCGTTTCGTAATAGGAATTGAACAGGTGCGAGAATTCTTTTCGAAACGGCCGGTATTGTTTTGAGAAGGGGGCAAGAATAAAAGTCTCGAAGAACCAGGTGACGTGTGCCAGATGCCACTTCGGCGGGCTGGCGTTTTCCATCGCCTGAAGGCAATAGTCTTCAATCTCCAGCGGCGCGCACAACACCTCGGAGCGGGCACGTACCGCCTGAAAACGTTGCGTTAACGCGGACGGGCCCACTGCTTACTCTTCCACCTTCACGCCGCGCCAGAATGCGACATGATCCTTGATCCGCTCTGCCATCTGCGACGGCTGCGGGTAATACCACGCCGCATCCTCGTTCACTTCGCCGCCGACCACCACGTTGTAATAACTGGCCTCGCCTTTCCACACGCAATGCGTGTGCGTGTCGCTCGGCTGGAGGAACCCGCGCTTCACAGCGGAGAGCGGGAAATAGACATTGCCTTCCACGCGCTGTATCTCGCTGGCGGGCGCTTCGGCGATGACCTGATCGTTCCAGATGGCTTTGGGCATGTTGCACTCCTTGCAATAGACGGGGTTGGTCGGGTGACAGGGGCTTTTCTTGCATCGGCACTGCAGCCCGATTATGCCGCAGGTTTTGTGCAGAGAGCCAACAGGCGGGATAAATAATGGCAAACGAGACACGTGCGGAGGCGCGGAGGGCGCGGAGAATTTCAAAACCATTACCGGGTTTTTCTCCGCGCGCAATCGCGGTCAGGCAATCGTATTAGTTTTTGCTGCGGGCATAGTCATCCGGCAGCTCCCATTTCTCCGCGGCGAACGCGGCGTCCAGCGGGGTATCGGTCAGATGGTTGGTGTAGTTGCTGATGGTTTTCATCGCCACGCCGAGGATAACTTCCAGCGCATGTTGCGGGGTGTAACCGGCGGCGAAGAAATCTTTCAATTCTTTGCCGTCCGCGACCCAGCCGCGTTCGCGCACCACGGCGCGCACAAAATTCGCCAGCGCGTTCAGTTTCGCATCCGGCAAGGCTTGGCCGCCGCGCAGGGCGGTGATGGTCGCCGCGTCGGCCTTGGCCATGTTGCGCGCTATGAACGAGTGCGCCGCCATGCAATAGCCGCAACGATTCTCGAAGCTGACCTCAAGCAGGATGAGTTGTTGTTCAACCGGAGTGAACGCGCTCTTTTCCAGCAGCGCGCCAAGATTTTTGTAGGCTTCCAGCGTAACGGGCGAGGATGCCAGGTGCGCATACAGGTTGGGGATGAAACCCAGTCCCTTGTTGGCGGCATCGAGGATGGGGACGGAACCCGCCGGGGCGGTGTCCAAGGTGTGCAGGGTGAAGGTGCTCATGGGGGTCTCCTGAATTGGTTGGGCAATCTGCTGTGTTGCGGGATGAATTATCCGAATCCGGCGCGGGGATCGCCATGAGCATTTGCACGAAATTTATGCCTGATCCTCCATATTTGATTTGAACGGAGGCAGAGGTAGCGGCGAAACGTCCGATCTTTGGCAGTGCCGGACGGCGGAGCGGCAAGTGCCTATAACGCCTGCCACTCGCGGCAAATGCGCACGGTTTGCTCCTGGCGCAACGGTTCCCCCGTCAACCCGCAGCGCGCGCCCTTTTCTTCGGTCAGGAAATGCGCGCACTGGCGGCAAACCCCGAATGGGCGCTGCCTGTTGAGGCGCTGCAAGCCGGCCAGCAGCGCGCGCAACGACTGGTTCAGCCTGGCCGCATCCGTCGGCATCGAGCGCAGGGTAATTTCCATTTTTTGCGCCCAGCTGTCTTGCAGAATCCCGCGACCGGCTGCGGTCAGGTGCAAATGCACCAGGCGCGCGTCCTTGGCGTCCTTCTCCTTGGTCAGCAATCCTTTGCCTTCGAGCAGGGTCAGCGTCTGCGACACCGTGCCGCGCGTGATGCCGAGAAACTCGGATACCGCTATGGGCAGATCGCTGTAATCGTTGGCGCGCGCCAGATAACCCAGCACTTGAACATGAATGGGCTGCAAACCATGGCGCGCGGCATCGTCGCGCACGGACTGGTGAATGAGCGCACCCAGACGCTCCAGAATCTGCAGGGTAGAGTTCATGTTGATAATGTAGCGTATCGAAACATCGCTTGACAAGCAAAATGTATCGAATCTAAACTAAAAACGCTTCGACTCGAAGCAACAAATAAATTCAAAAGGAGAACGACATGAAACGCACTTTGATTTTCGCCGCACTTGTCGGCAGTACGATTAGCGGCTTCGCCGCTGACGCAACCGTGCCATACCCCGCCGGATACCGCGACTGGCACCACGTCAAGAGTATGGTGATCGAGGAGGGGCATCCCTTGTTCGGCGCGTTCGGCGGTATTCACCATCTGTATGCCAACAAGAAGGCAGTCAGGGGATACAAAAAAGGCAAGTTTGCCGACGGTGCGGTAATCGTGTTCGATCTGCTGGACGTGAACCGCGGCGGCAATGCGGTGACCGAGGGCAAGCGCAAGGTGGTCGGCGTGATGCACAAGAACAGCCGCAAATATGCAGAAACCGGCGGCTGGGGTTTTGAAGGGTTTGCCGGCGACTCAAAGACGCAGCGCGCGGTGGGTGAAAAGGCCAAGAGCGCCTGCTTCGGTTGCCATGAACCGCAAGCAGACAGCGATTACGTGTTCAGCAAACCGCGCGACTCAAAATGAGCGCGACTCACACACTTGCGCCGGCATGGCAGGTCAGCCAACGGTTTAACAGCCGGCAGCCGCCGAATCTGGAGCGACTGCGGGGCAGGATCGTTGTGCTGCATGCTTTTCAGATGCTGTGCCCGGGTTGTGTGAGCCACGGCGTGCCGTTGGCCGAGCGAGTGCACCGGCAGCTGGCCGGCGACGATCTGG
>CAYTZF010000071.1:0-18713 GCA_964442265.1 uncultured Sideroxydans sp. | reverse complement strand
GGCCAGCAGTGCTGAATGGGCAATTTGGCAAGATCGACATCGCCGCCCTCCCATACGATCTCTTGGCACGGCGCGGACGACAGCACTTTGGGCGACATGGTCATGACCTGCTTGAGGATGGGCCATTTCTCCCAGGCGTCTTTCAATCCTTTGGGGGGTTCGGGTTCTTTCAAAAAAGCGAGCAGCTTGCCGACCTCGCGCAATGCGGAAACATTTTCCTCGCCCATGCCCAGCGCCACGCGACGCGGTGTGCCGAACAGGTTGGCGAGCACCGGCATTGAGTGTCCGACTACATTCTCGAACAGCAGCGCCGGGCCCTGCGCGCGCAACACGCGGTCGCAGATCTCGGTCATTTCCAGATGCGTGGAGACGGGCGCAGTCACGCGCCTGAGTTCGCCGATCTTTTCGAGTTGTGCGATGAAATCGCGCAGGTCTTTATATTTCATGTCGCATCCTTATGTGGGTCGGGTTTTAACCCGACGCATGATGAATTTGATCTGCGCTGTCGGGTTGAAACCCGACCCACATCCATGCCTATCAATAAAACTTCACCTCGCCCTCGGGTCGCGTCTTGAACCGTTTATGCAACCAGAAGTATTGCTCCGGCATCTCCAGCACGCGCTGTTCGATGAATTCGTTCATGCGGCGCGCGTCGGCGATGTCGTCGCCGCTGGGGTAATTCTCCCACGCCGGATAGAAAGTCAGCACATAACCCTCGCCGCCGGGCAACACGCGGGTGATGCTCGGCACCACTTTGGCACCGGTCATCTGCGCGATGCGCGGCAGCGAAGTCATTGTGGCGGCAGGCACGCCGAAGAAGGGAATGAACGCGCCGTCCTTGATCCCCTGATCCTGATCCGGCGGGTAAATGAAGGGCAGGTTGTCGCGCATGCCTTTGAGGATGGGGCGCAAACCTTGCTGGCGCGAATACAAATGCTGATGGCGAAACCGCGCGCGTTTTTGCAGCAACAGTTCGGTGAGGTAGCGGCTTTTCTGGTTGGCGTACATGCACACGGTATCGACCTGTTGCGCCACCCATTGCCCGCCGACATCCATGCCGACGAAATGCGGCGTGAGCAGGATCATCGGCTGTCCTTGCGCGGCACGGAAATGTTCCTCGCCCTCGACGCGGATCAGGGAATTGATGCGCGCAGCACTCGACCACCACAGAATGCAACGCTCGATCAGACCGCGCAGGAACATCTTGAAATGGGCGCGCACCAGTCGCGCGCGCGCCGCATCGCTCATTTCGGGAAAGCATAACTTGAGATTGATCTCGCCGATCCGGCGGCGCGCGCGGGCGAACGGATAGAGCAACAAGCCGAGCCCGTTGCCGAGGGCAACGATGGCGCGGAACGGCAGGAAATGGATCAGCCATAGAATAAAGACACCGAAGCGCGCCAGCATCACTGCGTCCCCCCGGCCGGTGGCGGATTCGCACCGCGCGGCACTTTGTAACGGTTGTAACTCCACAGGTATTGCTCCGGGTGCTTGCGGATCACCGCCTCCAGCGCCGCATTCAATTGCGCCGGAATGGAAAGCGCAGGATCGAGTGTCAGCGGCGCAAAGTGGATGGCATAGCCCTCGCCGCGCGGCAGACGTTGCGACCAGGCCATCACCACCGGCGCGCCGGATGATTGCATCAGACGCCCGATCAGGGTCATGGTGTAAGCGGGACGGCCAAAGAACAGTGCCCACTCCCCTTCGCCGTTGCCCGGCACCTGATCCGGCAGGATGCCGACCAGCTCGCGGCGCTTGAGCGCCTTGAGCAACTGGCGCACGCCGCCGAGATCGGTGGCGGCCAGCTTCATCTGGCCGCGTGTGCGCGCCTGCTGCATCAAACCGTCCAGTGCGGCCTGGCGCGGCGGCCGGTACAACACCGTGATCGGCAGGTGCGCGGCGATGTAGGCCGCGATGATGTCAAAGCAGCCCATGTGCGGGGTCAGCACGATCACGCCCTTGCCTTGGTCGGTCGCGGCTTGCAGATGTTGCCAGCCCTCGCAACGGCGGATGGCGGTGAGACTTTCCGGATAGGGGCGGCGCCACACCCAGGGCAATTCCAGCACACCCTTGCCTGCCTCGCGGATGTTGGCGTGCAAGATCCGGCGCCAGTCAGATTCGGATTCGGCATAGCCGGCCTGGCGCAGGTTCTCGCGCAAACGGGAAGCATATCGACCGGAGACCCGGTAGGTCAGCCGCCCCAGCAGCGCACCCAGCCAGTGCAATACCGGCAAAGGCAGGCGCGCTAATAAATCAAACAGAATAACCATGCAAAAAACCCATTCATTCGGCAAGGCGCGGATTTGCTATACTGCGCGCCCATTTAAACATCGAAGCAGCAAACGGAGAGCCATGAGCGAATATTTCTTCACATCCGAATCCGTGTCCGAGGGCCATCCGGACAAGGTAGCAGACCAGATCTCCGACGCCATCGTTGACGCGATTCTAGCGCAGGACAAGCATTCCCGTATCGCCGCCGAGACATTGTGCAACACCGGGCTGGTGGTGCTGGCGGGTGAGATCACCACTGCCGCCAACGTCGATTACATCCAGGTGGCGCGCAACACACTCAAGCGCATCGGCTACGACAACACCGAATTTGGCATCGACTACAAGGGCTGCGCCGTGCTGGTCGCCTACGACAAGCAGAGCCCGGACATCGCGCAGGGCGTGAACAAGGCCTACGACGACGGCCTCGACCAGGGCGCGGGCGACCAGGGCCTGATGTTCGGCTATGCCTGCCGCGAGACCGACGTGCTGATGCCGCTGCCGATCCACCTGTCGCACCGCATCGTCGAGCGCCAGGCGCAGTTGCGCCACGACGGCCGCCTGAACTGGCTGCGCCCGGATGCCAAATCGCAAGTCACCGTGAAATATGTGGACGGCGTGCCCGAACGCATCGACACCGTGGTGCTCTCCACCCAGCACGCGCCGGAGATGACGCTGGAGCAGATTCGCGAAGCAGTCATCGAAGAGATCATCAAACCGATCCTGCCGAAGGAATTGATCAAGGGCGAGATCAAGTATCTGGTCAACCCGACCGGACGTTTCGTGGTCGGCGGCCCGCAGGGCGACTGCGGCCTGACCGGCCGCAAGATCATCGTCGACACCTACGGCGGCGCGGCCCCGCACGGCGGCGGCGCGTTCTCCGGCAAGGACCCGTCCAAGGTGGACCGTTCCGCCGCTTACGCCGGGCGTTATGTGGCGAAGAACATCGTTGCCGCCGGCCTGGCCGACAAGTGCCTGATCCAGATTTCCTACGCGATCGGTGTGGCGCGTCCCACCAGCGTGATGGTCAGCACTTACGGCACCGGCAAGATTCCCGACGAAAAGATCGCCGAACTGGTGCAGAAACATTTCGACCTGCGCCCGAAAGGCATCGTGCAGATGCTCGACCTGCTGCGCCCGATCTACCAGAAGACTGCCGCCTACGGCCACTTCGGCCGTGAAGAGCCGGAGTTCAAGTGGGAAGCCACCGACAAGGCAGCGGCTCTGCGAGCAGACGCCGGGTTGTAAAACCTTTGCCCGCAGATTACTTAGATTACACAGAGAGAACCGATGGGTTTACGCCGACTTTGAGTAATCACCACAATCAAGGATTCAGGGATTACTGGTTTTAATCTGTTTAATCGACGTAATCTGCGGATAGCTTTTTTGATTTTCGTATCACCCATCCCCCGAGGGGCGCTGCGACCGATTCGATTCGGCCAGGCTCGGTCAGGATGGCTCAACATGTTGCAACGGCGCCCATTCATTTTTCATTATGAATGGAGTGCATCATGTCCAAAGACTACGTCATCGCCGACATCAATCTGGCCTCGTGGGGCCGCAAAGAGATCGCTATCGCCGAGCATGAGATGCCCGGCCTGATGGCTATCCGCGAAGAATTCGCCAAGACCCAGCCGCTCAAAGGCGCGCGCATCACCGGTTCGCTGCACATGACGATCCAGACCGCCGTGCTGATCGAAACACTGACCGCGCTCGGTGCGGAAGTGCGCTGGGCTTCGTGCAACATCTTCTCCACGCAGGATCACGCCGCCGCCGCCATTGCCGCCGGCGGCACGCCGGTATTTGCGGTCAAGGGCGAGACCCTGACCGAATACTGGGACTACACCCACCGCATCTTTGAATGGGCGGACGGCGGTTATTCCAACATGATTCTGGACGACGGCGGCGATGCCACATTGCTGCTGCATCTGGGCGCGCGTGCCGAGAAAGATGCCTCGCTGATCAGCCAGCCGGGCTCGGAAGAGGAAACCTGCCTGTTTGCGGCGATCAAGGCCAAGCTGGCACAAGACAAAACCTGGTATTCCACCCGTCTCGCCGCAATCAAGGGCGTGACCGAAGAGACCACCACCGGCGTGCACCGTCTGTACCAGATGCACCAGCGCGGCGAACTGAAGTTCCCCGCCATCAACGTCAACGATTCCGTGACCAAGTCCAAGTTCGACAACCTGTACGGCTGCCGCGAATCGCTGGTGGACGGCGTCAAGCGCGCCACCGATGTGATGATCGCGGGCAAGATCGCCGTCATCGCCGGCTACGGCGACGTGGGCAAGGGGTCGGCACAAGCCATGCGCGCGCTGTCGGCGCAGGTGTGGGTCACCGAGATCGACCCGATCTGCGCATTGCAGGCCGCGATGGAAGGTTACCGCGTGGTCACCATGGAATACGCCGCCGACAAGGCCGACATCTTCGTGACGACGACGGGCAACTTCCACGTCATCACCCACGACCACATGGCGGCGATGAAAAACAACGCCATCGTGTGCAACATCGGCCACTTCGACAACGAAATCGACGTCGCCTCGCTGGAAAAATACCAGTGGGAAGAGATCAAGCCGCAAGTCGATCACATCATCTTCCCCGATGGGAAACGCATCATCCTGCTGGCCAAAGGCCGTCTGGTGAACCTCGGCTGCGGCACCGGCCATCCGTCCTACGTGATGTCGTCTTCCTTCGCCAACCAGACCATCGCCCAGATCGAGCTGTGGCAAGAACGCGACTCGGGCAAATATCCGGTCGGCGTTTATACCCTGCCCAAGCATCTGGACGAGAAGGTCGCGCGCCTGCAACTGAAGACGCTGAATGCGCAACTGTCCGAGTTGACCGAGCAGCAGGCCGCCTACATCAACGTGCCGAAGGAAGGCCCGTACAAGGCCGACCATTACCGTTATTAAACAGGTCCGTCATTCCCGCTCAGGCGGGAATCTGTAGGTCGGGATTTATCCCGACGACGTTGGTTGTCTGGCGCTGCTTGTCGGGTTGAAACCCGACCTACACGCTTGCACGGGAATGACGAGAGGGTTTTGGTACACTCAACGACATGCTGATACGACTCCTGCTTATCTGGACCTTGAATTCGATGGCATTGATCGCCGTGGCGAGCTTCGTGCCGGGCATTCATGTGGACGGCTTTGCTGCCGCCTTCATCGCCGCACTGGTGCTGGGTCTGGTGAACACGCTGATCCGTCCGATTTTTCTGATCCTTACGCTGCCCGCCACGGTGCTCACTCTGGGACTGTTCATCTTCATCATCAACGGCCTGATGTTCTGGTTCGCGGGTTCCATTTTGCGCGGCTTCGTGGTGGACGGTTTCTGGCCCGGTGTTCTGGGCGCAGTGCTTTACAGTATTTTTTCCTGGGCGCTGTCCGCAGCCGCCGCTCAACTAATGGTGAGAAAAAATGGGCAACACACTGATCCCGATTAGTTTCGAGTTTTATCCGCCGCAGACACCCGAGGGCGCGGAAAAGCTGACTGCCGTGCGTCAGCGTCTGGCCGCGCTCAAGCCGGAATTTTTCTCCTGCACCTTCGGCGCGGGCGGCTCCACCCAGGACCGCACGCTGGACACCATCAAGCTGATTCACGCCGAAGGCCACCACGCGGCCCCGCATCTGTCCTGCGTGGGCGCGACGCGCGAAAACATCGGCGCGCTGTTGCATATTTACAGGGAGATGGGAATCAAACGCATCGTCGCCTTGCGCGGCGACCTGCCCTCCGGCATGGCCAGCATCGGCGAGTTCCATTACGCCAACGAACTGGTGTCGTTCATCCGCGCGCAGACCGGCGAGCACTTTCACATCGACGTCGCGGCCTATCCGGAATTCCATCCGCAGGCGAACTCCGCGCGCGAGGACATGCTCAACTTCAAGCGCAAGATCAACGCCGGTGCCAACTCGGCCATCACCCAGTATTTCTACAACGCCGATGCCTACTTCCGCTTCGTCGACGAGACGCGCAAGCTCGGCGTCAGCGCCCCCATCGTGCCGGGCATCATGCCCATCGTGCGTTTTTCGCAGCTCGCGCGCTTCTCCGACACCTGCGGCGCGGAGATTCCGCGCTGGATGCGCAAGACCATGGAAGGCTACGGCGACGATGCAGAATCCATCCAGAGCTTCGGCCTCGATGTCGTCACCCGGTTGTGCGAAAAACTCGTCGCCGGCGGCGCACCGGGGCTGCATTTCTACACGCTGAATCAGGCGACTGCTTCGCTGGAAATCCTGAAGCGGCTGGGCTATCGCGCATAAAAGCATGTCTCCCGAAGATTACGCAGATTGACGCGGATTTTGAAACAATGAAAACTCTTGGCCGGATTTTGGTGTCTTCTGCCATTTTAATCTGCGTGAATCTGTGTAATCCGCGGGTAAGGTTCTGAAATGAAAACTCCTGAACTCCTCCTCCCTGCCGGAACGCTCGCCAAGATGCGCACTGCCTACGCCTTCGGCGCGGATGCGGTGTATGCCGGGCAGCCGCGTTATTCGCTGCGCGCACGCAACAACGAATTCACCCTGGACGGGTTGCGGACCGGCATCCGGGAAGCGCACGCGCTGGGCAAAAAATTGTTCGTCGCCAGCAACCTGATGCCGCACAACGCCAAGGTCAAAACCTACATGGCGGACATGGCGCCGGTGATCGAGATGCAGCCGGACGCGCTGATCATGGCCGACCCCGGCCTGATCGCGATGGTGCGCGAACGCTGGCCGGAGATGCCGATCCATCTTTCGGTGCAGGCCAATACGGTGAATTATGCCGCCGTTAAATTCTGGAAGTCGCTGGGGCTGTCGCGCGTCATTTTGTCGCGCGAACTGTCGCTGGACGAGATCGAGGAAATCCGCCAGCAATGCCCGGACATCGAGCTCGAAGTGTTCATCCACGGCGCGCTGTGCATCGCCTACTCCGGCCGCTGCCTGCTATCCGGTTACTTCAACCACCGCGATGCCAACCAGGGCACCTGTACCAACTCCTGCCGCTGGGATTACAAGGTAGACAGTGCCGCCGAGGACGGCACCGGCGACATCCAGAAGATCGACTTCGATTTCGACAAGGCCTTGAGCGAAAGCCCTCTGTCCGATTGCGGTTCGCAGCCGCGCCATCCCGAGGCAGACAAGGTGTACGTCATCTCGCGCCAGGATCATCCGGGCGAACTGATGCCGGTGCTGGAAGACGAGCACGGCACTTACATCATGAACTCGAAAGACCTGCGCGCAGTGGAGCACGTCGAGCGGCTGGTGAAGATCGGCATCGATTCGCTCAAGGTCGAAGGCCGCACCAAATCCATCTACTACGTGGCGCGCACCGCGCAGGTCTATCGCCATGCCATCGACGATGCCATGAAAGGCCGGCCCTTCAATCTGGCGTTGCTCGGCGCGCTGGATGCGCTGGCCAGTCGCGGCTACACCGACGGCTTCTACGAACGCCACCATACCCACGAACAGCAGAACTACCTGCGCGGCCACTCGGAAAGTTTCCGCCAGCAATACGTCGGTGACATCGTGGCGTGCGCCGGCGGCATGGCGGAAATCGACGTGAAGAACAAATTCTCGGTCGGCGACAAACTGGAGATCATCCATCCGTCCGGCAACCACATCGTCGAATTGAAAGAGATGAAGAACCTCGAAGGAATAGCCGTCACCGTCGCGCCGGGCAGCGGGCATCGTGTGCGGATTCCGTTGCAGGGCGAATTGGCAAAGGGCATGGTGGCGCGGTTTATTTGACCATCTTCAGAACTCAAAGGACCGCTGCTTGCCCGGGTCAGCGACCCTCTCAAACTTCAGGAAATCATTGATGAGCTGGAAAAACACCCCTTCCCGCTACGGCTCGCTTTCCATCGGCCTGCACTGGCTGATGCTGCTGTTGTTCATCGCCGTGTATGGCTGCATCGAGTTGCGCGAACTGTTCGACAAAGGCAGCGACCCGCGCGATATGCTGAAGGCTTGGCACTTCATGCTGGGCCTGCTGGTGTTCATTTTGATCTGGTTGCGCATGGCCGCCCGCTTCACCGGCCAGACACCGGCCATCTTGCCCGCGCCGCCCGCATGGCAACAGCGCGCGGCAAAGCTCATGCACCTGGCGCTTTACGCCCTCATGGTCGTCATGCCGATTCTGGGCTGGCTCACGCTCAGCGCCGCCGGCAAGCCGATCCCGTTCTTCGGCCTGGAACTGCCCGCGCTGATCGGCACTGACAAGGAGCTGTCGAAACAAATCAAGGAAGTGCACGAATGGATCGGCACCGCAGGGTATTACCTCATCGGCCTGCATGTCCTGGCCGCGCTTTATCATCACCATATCCAGCACGACAACACCCTGACGCGCATGCTGCCCGAGCGAAAGTAGCACCCAGGCCTTGTTTGCACACTCGCGGGAAGGGCAACTGCCCTTCTCGCCTTCTTTCGGTTATACAAAATTGTGTATAATCGTCCCATGCACAAGCAACCCAAACCGGTTGAATTCCTCGGTAGCTCGCTGAATGACCTGCGCGATTTCCCGCTTTCCGCCCGTCGCGAATCCGGATACCAGATCGACAAGGTGCAGTTCGGCGAAGAACCGGACGACTGGAAACCGATGAAAACCATCGGTGCGGGCGTGCAAGAAATTCGGGTTCTGGATGAGGCTGGTGCGTTTCGCGTGATCTACATCGCCAAACTCAAAGATGCGGTCTACGTGCTGCACTGCTTCCAGAAGAAAACGCAAAGGACTTCCGCGCAAGACATCGCGTTGGCAAGCAAACGCTATAATGAACTCATGCGAGGTGCGAAATGATCAAACGACGATTCAAGAGTGTGTGGGACGCCATCGAAGATAACCCCGGCGATGCCGCCAACATGAAAGCGCGTGCCGAACTGATGCGCGCCATCACCGACTACATCCGCAGCAGCGGCATGACTCAGGCTGAAGCAGCCAAGGCCCTCGGTGTCACCCAGCCGCGCATCTCAGACCTGATGCGAGGCAAGATCGACGTGTTCTCGCTGGATACGTTGGTCAATATGCTGGCGGCGGCGGAGATTCGATTAGAGATGCGGTTGAAGAAGGCGGCATGACGCGAAGAGTGAAAGGCGAAGCGCTCACTGTCGCGCTGGGCAGCGGGCATCGCGTGCCGATATCGTTGTGGGGCGGATTGGCAACTAGAGGCCTCCGATATCAATAGAAGTTTGCAAGGTCCAGGATGGGACAGTGCCAAATCTGCCACATCTGGCGTCTTGTCCACACTCAAACAGATTCTAAAAGAACGTGCTGATAACAAATGATCTTCTCATCCCTCGCCCAATCCTCCCGCTACGCCGCGCTGCATCCCTTGTTCCAGCAAGCGTTCGATCATATCCGCGATACCGATTTCTTCGCCATGGCACCGGGACGCTACAACATCGCCGGCGATGATTTGATCGCCATCGTGGAACAAGTCCCTGGCAGGACGAAAGAAATGGCGCGGCTGGAGGCGCATCGTCAATACATCGACATCCAGCTGGTTCTGGAGGGTGACGAGACGATGGGCTGGAGACCGCTGGCGGATTGTCACAATCCGGTTAGCGAGCACAGCCTGGAAAAGGACATCCGTTTCTTCCACGACGCGCCCGCCTCGTGGATCGCCGTGCCGCCGGAGCATTTTTGCATCTTCTTTCCGGAGGACGCGCACGCGCCGCTGGTTGGTAGCGGGCAGGTGCGCAAGGTGATCTTCAAAGTGGCGGTGGAGCCGAAGATCGGGTCGTTGTAGGTCGGACTTCAGTCCGATGCCTTTGTCGGGTTGAAACCCGGCCTGCATGTTTTGCTGTGCATGCTTACCGACGAGACGTCGGCGCTCCTGACAATCCTTAATCGAACGCCACATCCCCTTCGTCCACCGCTGTTCCCAGCTGCATATTCTTGAAATCGAACAGCCCACCATCGAGCAGATGCGACGGCTTGATGTTCTGCATGGCGGTGAAGATGGTTTGGCTTCGCCCCGGATACTGGCGCTCCCACGCGGCGAGCATCTCCTTGATGTTCTGCCGTTGCAGGTTATCCTGCGAGCCGCACAAGTTGCACGGGATGATGGGGAATTCCATGCCGCGCGCATAGCGGGCGATGTCCTTCTCGGCGCAATATGCCAGCGGCCGGATCACGATGTGGTCGCCCTTATCGGTGACCAGTTTGGGCGGCATGGCTTTCAGCTTGCCGCCGAAAAACATATTCAGAAACAAGGTCTCGATCATGTCGTCGCGGTGGTGCCCCAGCGCGATCTTGTTGGCACCCAGTTCACCCGCCACGCGGTAGATGATGCCCCGCCGCAGGCGCGAACAGAGCGAACAGGTAGTCTTGCCCTCGGGTATCTTTTCCTTGACGATGGAATAAGTGTCCTGTGTCTCGATGTGGAACTCGATGCCAAGTTTCTGCAGATAATTCGGCAGTACGGTTTCCGGAAATCCCGGCTGCTTCTGGTCGAGGTTCATCGCCACGATCCTGAAATCAATCGGCGCGCGCTTGCGCAGGGTCAACAAAACATCGAGCAGCGTGTAGGAATCCTTGCCGCCGGAGAGACACACCATCACGGTATCGCCGTCCTCGATCATGTTGAAGTCGCCGATGGCCTTGCCGGCCGAGCTTTCCAATCTGCCTTTGAGGCGGTTAAAGTTGGTCGAATGGGATTCGAAATGGATGGGTTGGATGTTGTCGTTCATGTGTCTATAAATTCAAAGTCAAAACCATTCACCACAGAGACACAGAGAAAACCAAACCTTGTTATCCGCAGATTACACAGATTACGCAGATTTCAGACTCTCTAACCTGTGGATAGAGCTTTGGTTCAGATTCGATGTTTTGCCTTGGTTTTCTCTGTGTCTCTGTGGTGAGATTTGTTTGTTAAAGGTTGACGCTGCGCCCGCCGTCCACCGCAATAACCTGGCCGGTAATATAGGGCGCATCGGCGATCAGAAATTTTACGGTGCGCGCAATATCGTCCGGCTCGCCTTCGCGCTTAAGCAGGGTGTGCGCCACGATCTTGCGCCGCGTTTCTTCATCATTCCATTCATCGCCTTCCGGCCAGAGGATGACGCCGGGTGCGACGGCGTTCACGCGCACCTGCGGCGCCAGTTCCTGCGCCAGCCCTTTGGTCAGTGCGGCCAAGCCGGCCTTCGCCACGCTATACAGCAGATGTCCGTGCATCGGACGCTCGGCATGGATATCGACAATGTTGACGATCGCGCCGTGGCGGCGGCGCAACTCTGCTGCCGCCGCCTGCGCCAGCAACAGCGGCGCGCGCAAGTTGGTGCCGACCAGGTCGTTCCACTGCGCCTCATCGATCCCGGCCAGCGGCGTGGCGTAAAAACTCGACGCATTGTTCACCAGCGCGTCCAGTTGCCCGAAATGTTCCACTACCTCTGCCACCATGCGCGGCAGGCTGCCAGTGTCGAGCAGATCGGCCTGCACGCAAAACGCGGAACCTTCGCGCAAATCGTTCAGCTCGCCCCGCAGTGAAAACGCTTCATAAGCCGAGCTGCGGAAATGGATAGCGACGTTCGCACCCGAGGCATGCAGACGGCGGCAGATCGCCGCGCCGACGCGCTTCGCCCCGCCCGTTACCAAAACCGTTTTGCCTTGCATCGCAATCCCCTCTAAACTCGCGCAACCGCCGAATTATACCCGACCATGCCCGCCAAACTGCCCGCCCCCTCCGCCGATGCACTCACCCATAGCGCACAACTATGCGAGCTGATCCGCCAGGACATTCGCAGCCAGGGCGGCTGGATTCCGTTCTCGCGTTTCATGGAGCTGGCGTTGTACGCGCCGGGGCTGGGTTACTACACCGCGGGCGCGCGCAAATTCGGCGAGGCGGGTGATTTTGCCACCGCCCCCGAGCTATCCGCGCTGTTTGGGCGCACACTGGCCAACCAGCTAATCGAAGTAATGCAGGCCAGTGCGCCGCACATCCTGGAGCTCGGCGCGGGCAGCGGCAAACTGGCACTGGACATCCTCGCGCAACTGGCTGCGCGCGGCGCCCTGCCGGAAAATTATTCGATACTGGAAGTCAGTGCCGACCTGCGCCAGCGCCAGCAAGCCCTGCTGCGGGAAAAAGCGCCGCACCTCGCCGACCGCGTGCACTGGCTGGATACGCTGCCGGAAAACCATGTCGGCGCGATCATCGGCAATGAAGTGCTGGACGCGCTGCCGGTGCACCTGTTGCATTGGCGCCTTGACGCCGATCCCGATCCGGCCACTCATCTGCTCCCGCCCGGCCACGGCCTGCCCCGCCACGAACACACCATCACCGAACGCGGTGTATCACTGGACGGCACACGCTTCATCTGGAGTGACCGCCTCCCGCACAACCAGGCGTTGCTCGATTTTGCGAAAAGTCAGCGCGTGCCGGACGACTATCTGAGCGAAATATCGCTCGCCGCGCGCGGCCTCATTGCCAGCCTGTGCGAGCGCCTGGACAAAGGCGCGATGATCTTCATCGACTACGGCTTTGGCGCGGGCGAGTACTACCATCCGCAGCGCAATCTCGGCACGCTGATGTGCCACTACCGCCATCATGCGCACGCCGATCCGTTCTACCTGCCCGGCCTGCAGGACATCACCGCGCATGTGGACTTCACCGCCATCGCCGAGACCGCCATCGACCACGGCGCGCACTTCCTCGGCTACACCTCGCAGGCGCACTTCCTCATCAACAACGGTGTCACGGATTTCCTCAAAGCCGTCTCGCCGCAGGACACCCGCGCCTACGCCCCGCTTGCCGCACAACTGCACAAACTCACCCACCCGGCCGAAATGGGCGAGTTATTCAAAGTAATCGCGCTGGGGAAAGGAATAGACCGGCCGCTGGCAGGATTCCTGCGCGGCGACATGTCGCGCAGCTTGTAATCAAATCAAGTACCGAACAGCATGTCCGGCCCCAGCGTGCGCTCAATCAGGCAAACCGAAAGAATTGGTTGTTTGCCTTGATCAAAGCGTTACACAAGGCATAGGTTCAGACCGTCGCATCCTCGGCCACTCCGGTCATAGCCCTTAACGAATTCGTTGCCGCAAACCGGACACTGGTGAACTCTCGTTTTCGACCCGAAGCCGTCATTTGCGACCGTCTGCTTTTTGACTACCAATTTGTGATGAGAAACTTCCGCGTCGTGACTTGAAACAATTCTGTCAGCCAACATCAACCAGCAAGTCATCAAGGAACTCAGAAGCAGGTTCAACGCTGGTCACCAGTAGGTGATCTCTCGCACGGGTGCAGGCAACATAGAGTAAATGACGCTCAGTGTTGTAGACCTCTTCTAGGTCGGCATTGTCAGCCACCGTTTCGATGCGCTCTTGTGAGGGGATAATTTCATCGTCGCAGGCCATCACAACTACCACGCGAAATTCCAGCCCCTTAGCAAGATGCATGGTGCTGATAGAGACGTAGCCGCTGGTTGTTTCAACCCGATCATCGAGCACCTTGAATGGCAGCCCAGCCTTGCTGACTGCCGCGATAGCACGATCCAGCTCCGCATCAGAACGGACGAATACGCCGATCTCGTGCGCGCCTATTCCCTCGTTGCTTCTATCAAGCAACCATTCGCCGACTGCATTGATTTCATCTGCTTGGCTGACGAATGACTTAACGACAGGAGCTGTGCCATTGAAGACAGACACCGTGCCGCGTCTGTCTTCCGTGTTGCCATCCACATCGGACACTTCCGGCCCCAGCAATCTGTCTGCCTGCATCCTGATTTGATGCGATGTGCGGTAGTTGATATGCAGGGTGCGTGAACGTCCGCGAATATCAACACCGAGGGATTTCCACGAGAAAGGTTGCTGGAAAATACGCTGGCCTAAATCACCGGCAAAGAACAATGCATCAACCCGCCATTTACCCATCGCAGCAAGGAATCGAAGCTGCGCAATGCTCACATCTTGCGCCTCGTCCATGACTACAAAGTCGAATGGAGGCTGCTTGCGTTCGGCGACCTGAATTGCCAGCTTGTTGAACATTTCGGCATGGGTAATCAATCCCTGCGACTTCAATGCATTTCTCGTTGCATCGAATATTGACCACAGCATTGTGCGTTGCTGCTCAGGCAAACGGGTTTTTCGTCCGAGTCGCTTTACATCACGGTAAGCATCCCAGCTATCGAGCTGCCAAGCATCCACGATCTCGTCCCACTCAGATTTTAGAAAGTGAGCAGTAAATTTGTGGCCGTCCACCTTGCTGGCCGACTCAATCAACAATTGCCTGACCTTGTCTGAACTAGCGATCTTCGGTCGGCCAAAATGCAACTCATAAAGTCGCTCGCCTATCGCATTCATGGAATGCACTTCCAGTCGTTCTGCCAAACGCGGCTCGTTACTAATCAACCGCCGCAGTTTGGTGCGCAGCGCATTGGCCAAGGTGTCAGAGAACGTCGTCAGCAGCACTCGCGATTCCAGATGTTGTCGCGCAAGAAATACTGCGCGATGCAGTGCGACGATAGTCTTGCCCGTACCCGCCGAACCGGAGACTCGCGCAGGGCCGGTGTACTCGCGATCCACCCATTGCCGTTGTGCGGGATGAAGGAAAGTCGTCCACTTCTCCCACGGATATTCGAGCGCACGCTCCAACTCCTCAACGTCATTCATCACCCGGAAACGGCGCTGCGCATCAGGATGTGCAAATGGATCTGCCCCAGCCGCCACGGGTGGTACCACATGTGGCTTGCCGCCAGTCGCCAGTTCCAACAACGCCTCTGCCGCTTCACTGGGAAGATGCTCTGCCAGATCAAGCAGTCTATCCTCATCTGCACACTGCACATCAGGCAACCATTCTTTCGGCACGCCATAACTCAGCAAGACTTCTTCGGCGATATGTGCGAACAGGCTCGGCTTAGGTGCCGCGTACTGCGTCACTTCAACATATTTAGGAATAACGATTTCCTGCATGGTCTCGCGTATTTCCACCAACTGCGCCGCGCCGGTTTGCGGATGGGTTTCCAGCTTGCGTCGTTCCGCCCAGTCATAAGCCTTGTCGTGATGATCCACATAGCACAGCAATAGACTTGCATTGGTCTTGTGGACGATCAGGCGGATGTCGCTGCTGGCTCGAACCGACCAGAAGTTCTTGTCCCTAGCCTTGTCCAGCTTGTGAAAACTCAAGCCAGGATTCGCTGGATTCATCTGCAAATCGAAGGCAGCAGTTTTAACGGATTTTTGCTCGTCACCGCTGAGTTTGGTGAGGCTATCGATGAAGGTGTCGGCGATGAGGAAGTCCAAGGTGACGACTACCGTTTGAATATGGGTATCGCGCGAATCATGAAATCATCAAAGAGCGGGACTGTGAAATCCATGTCGCCGTGCGCGGGGCTATAGATCATCCCTTTGCTGATTAGTTTGGCCCGAACGGGGCCAAGACTTGTAACTTTAACTTTCAGAATCTCAGCAATGTCTCCCGTCCGATGTGCACCTGGCCCAAGCTCTGCAATTGCTCGTAAGAAATTCTTTTCACTTGGTGTCAGGCGGTCAAAGCGCACCCGGAAAAAATTCTCGTCTAGGCGCGGAATAACTGCCTTCTTGGCATCCCTAACAACCTGCAAGGTAATCGGGCTTGTTGTTGCCAAATTCCAAGCGACGTAGCCCCACTCCTGAAGAAAATATGGATACCCCTTAGTCAGATGAAAAACCTCATCCAACGCTGCATTCTCAAAGGCAACCCCGGCTTCTTGCGCGGGCTCTTGCAATGCTTTTGCAGTATCTTCTTGCGAGAGCGCACCGATAATCGGGAAACTGAAAAGTCGCTCGGCATACGACTTCGATTCACCGGCCATACCTGGAAGGATGGGCAAACCAGCGCCCAGCAATACCACAGGAAGTTGGCGTTGCTGAATTTTGTGCATCGCCATAATCAGCGCACCCAACTCCTTCTGGCTGAAGTATTGAATCTCATCAATGAAGATAGCCACTGCGCTGTTGCGATCCTCTGCTGCTTCGCCAATTGCGACGAAGAGATTGGGCAGGTCAATTTCCAAATCCCCGCTGTCAGCCGAACCCCTCTCCGGGTCAATATCCAACCCAATGCTGATATCGCCCACCGTAACCTTGAGAGCCCCGATAAAGCTGCGAAGCACAGCCAAACCACGCTTAACTTTGTCTCCGGTTCCAGCGATCCGATCCAGATCATAGAGAAGACTGCGCAAGTAGGGTGCGATCAGAGTGCCCAATGCTTTACCTTCGTGCGCCTCAATAGCGATGGTGCTGTATCCATCGCTGTCGGCCATTCGCTTGATCTCATTAAGCAGCACAGTCTTGCCAACCCCGCGCAAACCAGTCAGTAGCATGCTTTTTTCAGGTTTTTTCTGCTTTACTCTGCCCAACAGAATTCGTGCTTGCTCAAGAATAGGGTCTCGCCCTACCAACTCTGGTGGTGGTGAGCCGGCACCCGGAGAAAAGGGGTTTTTGATGGGGTCCATGTTTTAGTTATACCAATTTATACACATTTATACCTGAAATGGATAATAAGTCAGTATAAATTCTTGAGCAATACCCAGAATCAATTTCTTCCGGCTATATGAAATGTTATGTAATGGCCAATTGAAACGTTTTGATGCGTCCATGTGTAACAAATGCCACCTTCAGCTATAAGTTTAACGAGCTATCGGTGAAAGCGTCGTCGGCGATGCGGAAGTCCATAAAAACCATCAGACGCCAAGCTTGGGTGGATTAAACACATCTAAGTGCTTGAACATCGAAACGCGCTTTCCGGATGCCTTTACACCCTCGAGCAGCTTGAAGTCGGGTGCATCGTTGAATAGATTTCCTCGCCCACTCATTGAAGACTTGGCTATGGGATCCTTGAGCTTTGGCTTGATCTTCAACAGCTTCAGCAGATCATTACTGGCAAGAAAATATGCAATCCAGGAAATGAGGTATTTATTGCGAGATTCATCGCCTGACAGCTTGTGCAAGTACGCTTCAAGATGACTGACAAGTGGCTCGGTCAACCCGTTTCCTGAATCGCTTCGGATGACTTGCTCAAGAATGGCCATAATCTTTGGAAAGGCCTTGATCCGAAGCGAGCCTAGCATGAGCAACATGCTGACTACCTTTTCCAGATTGAATTGGCCGATCATTATCTTTAGCTTCCCTTGGCGGGTCGTAATGTCAGCAAGAAACCGGTCAATCACCCCCGTCCCGGGGTGGATGCGGTCAATCTCGACGACGGCAAGATATAGCTCCCTGAACTGTTTCCATGTCAGTCGGCTTTTTTTCTTCGGGAAGGCAAGGTGATAGCGAGATACCCAAGGTCTAAAAAGTCCATCGGGTAAAGCCAAAATCGCAGTTTTCTCGTCGCTTAACTCAAGATTGTATTCCTTGAGCGAGGACTGAAGGATTTTTACAACTCGCTTGCCGTCCGATTCCGACGAAACCAGAATCCGGTAGTCATCCTTGAATCGAACAGCTTCGCATTCGATACCACTTTTCTTCAGCTCAGAAGTGAGAATACAGTCCACAGCCGAAGCGATGATTTCTGCCGCAATGTCTGAAACAACCGGGCCTATTGGAAGGCCATTTGTGCAACCATCATTGGCGTATTGGAACAGCTTATCCAATCGATTCCCGACGAATTTCATGTTGTGCCTATTCTTACCGCGGATAGATCGCTTCCCGTGAATTGCCCAAGCAAGGCTATGGGTGTAGATGGAAGGGTAAAAATTTTTGATGTCCGCCTTGACGATGTGCGTGTATTTGTAGGCCACTGTGGCCAAGGCATCATCCGTCATGGCAATGAACTCATAAATCATTCGACCACTTCGCAACTCACCCATTCGGCCAGGATTTTTCCGGATGACAGGCACAGGAAAACTATACGACGACACGATACTGCGAGTTGGAATCATCGCATCAACAATCGCCTTCCAATTTCGAGTAATGTGATACGCGATATCGTTATGAATTTTGGGATCAATGATTCCGAATGTCCTGTCGGTCAATTCCGTTTTCGGAAAATGAACCCGGACATATTCAGTTTCTTTAAGTCCATTGACCTTCTTGTTCAAATCGAAGTACCTCTTTTGCCTTTTGGGCATGTTCACCACGCGAAAGCACGGCGGTAGCACATAAGCCTCCGGAAAGTATCCGTACTCCAGCAGCCAGCGATAGACGTCCAACGGTTTCAGCGCACGAGCCAAGACATGCGTTGAAGTTCTGTGTTCCAAAATAGGACTGGCTGGTGGCATCAAATCAATCCGTTCTCAACCTACCTTGAACACCTTCATCACCTCATCCCCCAGATGATTGATGACCTTCACCGCAATCCGACCGGACTTGGGTTTGTCGAATGGCCGTGAGGTGTCTCTGTTGAGCGATGCCCAGGCTTCTTCGTTGATCTCGGCTTTCAGGGTGGTCTTGAGTGCTTTGTAGGGATCGTTCGCGCCTAGGAAATACGCATGGCGGACGAAGAAGCTTTCTTCGTTGTAGTCGGTGTCGATGAACCAGCAGGCGATGCCTTCGGC
>CAYTZF010000070.1:0-6457 GCA_964442265.1 uncultured Sideroxydans sp. | reverse complement strand
CAACACTCAACTGCTTGTATAATTTTCCCATGCAACATTTTCCTCTAAAAATGTTGCACTTGGTTTTTGAGCGCGCCGTTGCTAACACTATCTATTGGGAGCGCATTATCCAAGAAAAAGGCGATAGGCCGGATTGTCGCTCTCGTCCCAATACGGATAGCCAAGCGTGTCGAGGAAGGTCTTGAGCGCCTTCTTGTCGCTCTTCGGCACTTGCATGCCGACCAGCACGCGACCGTAGTCCGCGCCGTGGTTGCGGTAGTGGAACAGGCTGATGTTCCAGTTGTGGCTCATGCTGTTGAGGAAGTTCATCAGCGCACCGGGGCGCTCGGGGAACTCGAAGCGGAACAGGATTTCGTCCTTTGCCTCGGGGGCGTGGCCGCCGACGAGGTGGCGCAGATGCAATTTCGCCATCTCGTTGTCGGACAGGTCGAGCGCGGGTAATTTGCTGCCGCGCAACTTTTTGATCAAGTCGGCCGCTTCGGCCTGGTCTTTCACCTGGATGCCGACGAACACCTGTGCCGCCTTCGGGTCGGCGTAGCGATAGTTGAATTCGGTGATGTTGCGTTTGCCCAGCAGCGAGCAGAATTTGCGGAAGCTGCCCGGCGTTTCTGGAATGGTGACGGCGAGGATGGCTTCGCGTTTTTCGCCGATCTCGGCGCGCTCGGCGACGAAACGCAGGCGGTCGAAGTTCATGTTCGCGCCGCAGGCGATGGGGATCAGCGTCTTGCCCTTGAGCTTGTCGCGCGCCGCATAGCGTTTCGCCCCGGCCACCGCCAGCGCGCCGGCGGGTTCGAGGATGGAGCGCGTGTCCTGGAACACGTCCTTGATCGCCGCGCACACTTCGTCGGTATCCACCAGGATGACTTCGTCCACATATTGCCTGCAGATGCGGAATGTCTCCGCGCCCACATATTTGACCGCCGTGCCGTCGGAGAACAGGCCGACATCGTTCAGCGTGACGCGCTTTTTCGCTTTGAGCGAGCGATACATCGCGTCCGAATCGGTGGTCTGCACGCCGATGATCCGGATGTCGGGACGCACTTGTTTGACATATGACGCCACGCCCGCGATCAGCCCGCCGCCGCCGATGGCGCAGAAGATGGCGTGAATGGGCGCCTGGTGCTGGCGCAAAATTTCCATGCCGATCGTGCCTTGTCCGGCAATGACATCAGGATCGTCGAAGGGATGGACGAAGGTGAGTTTCTTCTCTTTTTCGAGGGCGAGCGCATGGGTGTAGGCATCGCTGTAGCTGTCGCCGTGCAGCACGATCTCGACCGCGCGCTGGCCGAAATGGCGCACCGCATCGATCTTCACCTGCGGCGTGGTGGTGGGCATCACGATGACGGCTTTGCAGCCGAGCTTGTGTGCCGACAGCGCCACACCCTGCGCATGGTTGCCCGCCGAGGCGGCGATCACGCCCTGTTTGAGCTGGGCGGGCGACAGATGCGCCATCTTGTTGTAGGCGCCGCGCAACTTGAACGAGAACACCGGCTGCATGTCTTCGCGCTTGAACAGGATGGTGTTGCCGGTGCGTGCCGATAAGATTGGCGCGGGTTCCAGCGGCGATTCGATCGCCACGTCATACACGCGGGCGGTGAGGATGCGTTTCAGATATTCGTTCATGGCGGCAGTCGGGTCAGCGGGTGAGGCCGATTAAAGCATAGAAGGCGGGCAGGTCGCTCAAGTCGTTGAATACGGCAGCGGCGCCCGCGAAATCCTGTTTCTGCGTGTAGGGGTTGGTGGTGATGTAGGTCTTGATACCGGCGGCGAGGGCGGAACGCAGGCCATTGTTGGAATCTTCCAGCGCGATGCAGTCGCCGGGCGCGAGCCGGAGTTCATGCAGCACCCAGTTGTAGATGTCCGGCGCAGGTTTTTTATTGGGCACGATATCGCCGCAGCCGTTGACCGCGAAATAATGTGCCCAGTCCTTGCCCAGGCCGACTTCGAGCAGGGCGGAGACATTCTCCGGCGAGGTGGTGGTGGAAATGGCGAGAGTGATCCCGGCATCGCGCGCATCGTTGATCAGCTGTTTGATGCCGGGGCGCAAAGGAATTGCGCCTTCGCGCAGCATGGCGGTGTAGTGGCCGGTCTTGATCGCGTGCAGATGTTTGACGAAGTCGTCGAAATTGGCGGGTTTGGTGTAACCCGGCAAAAAATCCGCAACGAAATACTTGATGCGCTCCTTGCCGCCGGTCACCTTGAGCAGCTTGTCGTACAGCGCCACGTCCCAGTTCCAGTCCAGCCCGTGCTCGGCGAACGCTTTGTTGAATGATTTACGGTGCCCGTCCTCGGTGTCGGCCAGTGTGCCGTCCACGTCGAATATGATGGCTTTGAGAGTCATGTTGTGTCGTCCTGGTTTCTTAAAAAATGATCTGCAGATTTCACAGATTAAACAGATTGGGAATTCGATGGTTTTTAATCTGCGGCAATCTGCGAAATCTGCGGACAAAAGGTTCTAACGCATCCCCGGAAACTTGCCCGCCATGCCGCGCATCATCTTGGCCATGCCGCCCTTGCCGCTGATCATTTTCATCATCTTCTGCGACTGTTCGAACTGGTTCAGCAACTGGTTGACGTGCATCACCTGCACCCCCGCGCCGGCGGCGATGCGGCGTTTGCGCGAGGCTTTGATGAGGTCGGGGTGGCTGCGCTCGAACGGGGTCATCGAGTTGATGATGCCCTCGGTGCGGTTGATCTGGCGTTCGTCCACTTTTGCGCCGGCGGCGGCATTGGCGAGTTGCGCCGGCAGCTTGTCCATCAGCGCCGACATGCCGCCCATTTTGCGCATCTGCACGATCTGCATCTTGAAGTCATTGAGATCGAAACCTTTTCCGCTCTGCACCTTCTTCGCCAGTTTTTCCGCTGCGGCGTGATCGACATTGCGCTGCGCTTCTTCCAGCAGCGACAGCACATCGCCCATGCCGAGGATGCGCTGTGCCATGCGCTCGGGGTGGAAGGCTTCAAGCCCGTTCGGTTTTTCGCTGACGCCGACGAACTTGATCGGCTTGCCGGTGATTTGCCGCACCGACAAGGCTGACCCGCCGCGCGCATCGCCGTCCAGCTTGGTCAGGATGATGCCGGTCAGCGGCAGCGCGTCGCCGAAGGCTTTGGCGGTATTGATGGCATCCTGGCCGGTCATCGCATCGACCACGAACAGGGTTTCGATCGGCTTGAGTGCGGCGTGCAAGTCCTTGATCTCGGCCATCATCGCATCATCAATGGCAAGACGACCGGCGGTATCGACGATCAGCACATCGTGGTGATGTTTTTTCGCGAAGTCGTGCGCGGCGAGGGCGATGTCCTGCGGTTTCTGCGCCACGTCGGAGGGGAAGAAGTCGATGTCAAGTTGCTGTGCCAGGGTGCGCAGTTGTTCGATGGCGGCGGGGCGATACACGTCGCAGCTCACCAGCAGCACTTTCTTCCTGTTCTGCTCGCGCAGCAGTTTCGCCAGCTTGCCGCTGCTGGTGGTCTTGCCCGCGCCCTGCAAACCGGCCATCAGGATCACGGCGGGCGGCACGGTGGCGAGGTTGATGCCGACATTGGCTTCGCCCATCAGCCGGGTCAACTCGCGGTTGACCACGCCGATCAGCGCCTGTCCCGGATTCAGGTTGCCGATGACTTCCTGTCCCAGCGCGGCGGTTTTGACAGTGGCGATGAACTCCTTGACCACCGGCAAGGCGACGTCGGCTTCCAGCAGGGCGAGGCGCACTTCGCGCAGCGCCTCCTGGATATTGCTTTCGGTCAGGCGCGCCTGGCCGCGCAGATTTTTGATGATGCCTGAGAAACGCTGAGTTAGATTATCGAGCATATTCCGGATCCTGAAGTCGTTGCAGCGCTCGCGCAGACACTTGGACTGCACTTCCTGTAGAATTCGCGCAGTCTAAAACATCTGCCCGCCCCATGTCGAACCTCGCTTTGCATCTGTTGACCTTTGTCCTCTATGCCGTGCTGGCCATTCTGTTCTGGCGCGCGCAGTCTGCCGGCGATGCCGAACAGCAGAATCGCGGCGCCCTGGGGTTTGCGGTGATCGTTCCCCTGCTGCTGCACGGCTGGCTGCTGTATGACACGCTGTTCATTTGGGGTACGCTCAATCTGGGGCTGGCGTATGCGTTTTCGCTGATTCTGTGGCTGACCGTGCTGGTGTATTGGCTGGCGCGCCGGTTTTACCCGATTGCCAGTCTGCTGACCCTGATGTTGCCGCTGGCTGCCCTCGCGTCTGTCTTGCCGGTGCTTTTCCCGACTGCGCACATGCTGGTGCAACCCGCTTCCGGCCTGTTTGATACCCACGTGCTGATGGCGCTGCTGGCCTACAGCCTGTTCACCATCGCCGCGCTGCATGCCGGCTTGATCGCACTGGTCGAGAAGCGCCTGCACCACCCGAAAATGCCCGAGGTGCTGAAGAATCTGCCGCCGCTGATGACCATGGAGACCCTGCTGTTTCGGGTGATCGGGGTGGGTTTCGTCATTCTGACCGTGACGGTTGCCTCCGGCTTTCTTTTTTCCGAGCAGATTTTTGGCCATCCCTGGCAATTCACCCACAAGGTGCTGTTCGGACTGCTGTCCTGGGTGGTTTTTGCCGTGTTGCTGCTGGGCCATCACTTCTACGGCTGGCGCGGCCATATCGCGGTGCGCTGGACCTTGAGCGGCTTCGTTTTCCTGTTGCTGGCTTACCTGGGCACCCAGTTCGTGCTGGAAGTTATTTTGCAACGCTGAACTAATCCTTGCCAAAATTCAACGAGGTATCGTAGAATTCGCGCCCTTTTGGCATTGGCCAAAGATAATTACTGGATAAACGTTATGGTAGTCATTCGTCTTTCTCGCGGCGGTTCCAAGAACCGTCCGTACTACAACGTGGTGGTGGCGGATTCGCGCAACCGCCGTGATGGCCGCTACATCGAGCGCGTCGGCTTCTACAATCCGCTGGCTGCCGAAGGCAGCGAAAGTCTGCGCATTCAGCTGGATCGCGTGACCCACTGGCAGGACAAGGGCGCGCAATTGAGCGAGACCGTCGGCCGCCTGGTCAAAAAAGCCGGTGCCGCAGCCAAGGCCTGACGGTCATACCGTTTCCCCCACCCTAACCCTCCCCCGGGGGGAGAGGGGACAAACGAGGAAACGCAATGAGTGTTAATGAGGCAAGCCCCATGGTCGTCATGGGGAAGATCGTTGCGGCGCAAGGGATCCAGGGCTGGATCAAGATTCAGGTTTTCACCGAATATCTGGACAGCTTGCTTGACTATGAATCGTGGTATCTGGGCAATGAGCAGTCTTGGCAGCCGTGCAAGGTGGTTGAGGCCAACGTGCACGGCAAAGTGCTGGTCGCCAAGCTGCAGGACGTTGCCGATCGCACCGCTGCCGAAAAATACAAAGGCCTGCTGGTTGCCGTACCAAGAGAGGATTTGCCGCCAACGGAAGCGGACGAGTACTACTGGTCTGATCTGGTCGGCTTGGCGGTAGAGAGTCAAGCCGGCGACAAATTGGGCACAGTCGATTCGTTGCTGGAGACCGGCGCGAACGATGTGCTGGTGGTCAAGGGCGAACAGGGCGAATTGCTGATTCCGTTCATCGACAGCGTCATCAGGCAAGTAAGCGTGAAAGACCAGACGATCCGTGTGGATTGGCAGGCGGATTACCTCAAATGATAGATGTCTCGAAAACCGTAGCGAGCGGCTCGAGTGCAAGGCGCGCGGAACGGAGCGACCGAGACATATCAGATGAGATAGGCGACAGAGCGAGTACCGTGCAACGCCGCAATCGAGGCCGCGCAGTAGGTTTGCGAGGCATCTATGAGGTTTGATGTTATTTCGCTGTTCCCCGAGATGTTCGACGCGATCACCGGTTATGGGGTGACGCGCAAAGCGGTCGATCTGGGCAAGTTTGCGTTGCAGACGTGGAATCCGCGCGATTTTACGACCGACAACTACCGCACCATCGACGACCGCCCCTACGGCGGCGGCCCCGGGATGGTGATGTTGGCGGAACCGCTGGAAAAGGCGATCAGCGCGGCGAAGGCAGCGCAGGCGCAAAGCGGAGTGAAGAAGAGTTGGGTGATCCACCTCTCGCCGCAAGGCAGGCCGCTCATCCATGAAGTGGTGATGGAACTGCTGGCACGGGATGAAGGGTTGATCTTGCTGGCGAGTCGTTACGAGGGCGTGGATGAGCGCCTGTTGCGGAGCCAAGTGGATGAAGAGCTTTCCATCGGTGATTATGTGTTGTCCGGTGGCGAGCTGGCAGCGATGGTGGTGATGGACAGCGTGGTGCGGCAGATCCCCGGCGTATTGGGCGACGAGGCATCGGCGCAGCAAGATTCCTTCGTGCAGGATTTGCTGGATTGTCCGCATTACACGCGGCCTGAAGTTTATAACGGCGAGGCGGTTCCGGAAGTATTGATGTCCGGGCACCACGCCGAGATAGAGAAGTGGCGATTGAAGCAGGCATTAGGCAGGACTGCGGAACGTCG
>CAYTZF010000069.1:0-9495 GCA_964442265.1 uncultured Sideroxydans sp. | reverse complement strand
GGCGACGGCTGGACCGTGGTCACCAAGGACCACAGCCTGTCGGCCCAATGGGAGCACACCATTCTGGTCACAGCGGACGGATTCGAGGTGCTGACACTTTCCGCCGGATCGCCGCCCATCCCTGAGCGTCTGTGAAAAATTCTACTGCGCGTGCCGGGTCGGGGTTTGGGCGGCGCTAGAAATCTTTATGTATATCAAATACATTGCAGTTCCTGCGTTCCATGCGCCTTGCGCTTCATCCCGCAAAAGTGAATTTCTAAAGGTGCCATAATGCCCGTTGCACCGATCAAGGAAAACCTGCGCCGCGCGCGCCAGGCACTGCTCGAACGCTATGCGGAGAAACCGAATCCGGCCCGTTATCTGCGCGACCACACCGGCGTCATCGACGGCCACTTGCGCCAGCTCTGGCGCGCCTCCGGGCTGCCCGGCGATCTGGCGCTGGTGGCCGTCGGCGGTTATGGCCGCGCCGAGCTGTATCCGCGTTCGGATGTTGATCTGCTGATTCTACTGCCGCAGGAAGCGGATGGTGCCCTGCAGGACCGCTTGCAGGCACTGGTCGGCCAGTGGTGGGACACGGGGCTGGAGGTCGGCCACAGCGTGCGCACCGTGGCCGAGTGCGTCGAAGCCAGCAGCGACATCACGGTGCAGACCAACTTGCTCGAGGCACGCCTGATCGACGGTTCGCGCAGTCTGTTCGATGCGCTGCAGGAAGCCATGCAGACGCATCTGGATGTGCGCGCTTTCTATCTCGCCAAACAGCAGGAACAAAGCGAGCGCTACAAACGCTATACCGATATCGATTTCAATCTGGAACCGAATCTGAAAGAAAGCCCCGGCGGTCTGCGCGACCTGCACAGTGTGCTGTGGATCGCGCGTGCCGCCGGCCTGGGACACACATGGCAGACGCTGGCGCAAAACGGTCTGCTCTCGGCAAGCGAGGCGCGCCAGGCACAGCGCCATCAGCGTCTGTTACAGGACATGCGCATCCGTCTGCACCAGCTGTGCGGTCGCCACGACGACCGCATGGTGTTTGACTACCAGCAGCAACTGGCGCAACAGTTGGGCATTGCGGCGACCCCGCAGCTGCGCGCCAGCGAGCGCATGATGCGGCGCTATTACCGCACCAAGCGCGAGATCCAGCTATTGAACGATGTGTTGATGCAGACCCTGCGCGCGCGTCTGTTCCCGCAGGCCGAAACGCGCACCCTGAACGACCGTTTTATCGCCCGCGGCGACAAGCTGGGTGCAATCGACGACCAGCTGTTCGAGCGTGCACCCAGCGCCGTCCTGGAGAGTTTTTTGCTGCTGCAACAGCATCCGGAGCTGACCGGCTTTTCAGCCGCCACCGTGCGCGCCCTGTGGCGCGCGCGCAGACTGATCGATCCCGCGTTTCGCGCCGATCCGGCCAACCGCGAACTGTTCATGCATCTCTTCCGGCACGGCCAGGGCCTAACCCACGGCCTGCGCCGTATGAACCAGATGGACATCTTGGGGCGTTATCTGCCGGCTTTCGGCCGTATCGTGGGACAGATGCAGCACGACCTGTTCCACGTCTATACCGTGGACGAACATATCCTGATGGTGGTGCGCAATCTGCGCCGCGCCTCGTTGCCCGAATATGCGCACGAGTTTCCCCTGAGCAGCCGCCTGATCGGCCAGTTTGAAAATCCACACTTGCTGCTTCTGGCCGGCCTGTTCCATGACATCGCCAAAGGACGCGGCGGCGACCATTCCCTGTTGGGGCAACGCGACGCGATACGTTTCTGCCAGCAGCACGGCATCAGCCAGGACGACACGGCGCTGATTGTGTGGCTGGTCCGTCATCATCTGTTGATGTCGGCTACCGCGCAAAAACAGGACTTGAGCGACCAGGACGTGATCGCCGCTTTTGCCGCCAACATCCCGAACGAGCGCCATCTGACCGCGCTGTATCTGCTGACCGTGGCCGACGTGCGCGGCACCAGCCCCAAGGTGTGGAACGCGTGGAAAGGCAAACTGCTGGAAGACCTGTACCAGGCGACGCGCCACTACCTGGCGCACGGTCGGATCGCCGACCAGATCGGCGCGACCCAGCGCGAAGCCGCGGCCATGTTGAGTCTGTACGCGATCCAGCCGGAATCCTACCGCGCCTTCTGGGCGCAACTGAATGACGACTATTTCATCCAGCACGAAGCGCAAGAGATCGCCTGGCATACGCGCGTGCTGGCGCGACCGGCAAATCACGCACAGACTGTGATCAAAACCCGTCTCTCACGCATCGGCGAAGGACTGCAGGTGCTGATTTACCAGCCAGATCAACCCTATCTGTTCGCCCGTATCTGCAATTTCTTCGCGCGCCTGAACTACAACATCATGGAAGCCAAGGTGCACACCACCCAACTCGGCTACGCCCTGGACAGCTTTCTGGTGATGGACGCAAACCATGACAAAACCGCCTATCGCGACGTGATGAACTACATCGAATACGCCCTGGCCGAATACATCGGCAATGCCGGGACGATTCCGGAGCCGGCTTTTGGCCGCCAGAGTCGCCAGCTCAAGCATTTTCCCATCGCGCCCGAGGTGGATATCCGGCTGGACGAGAAAGGGCATTGCATCCTGTCACTGATTGCGGGTGACCGTCCCGGTCTGCTGGCGCGCATCGCCTATCTGCTGACCCGGCATCAGGTCACCATCCGTAGCGCCAAGATCAACACCCTGGGTGCACGCGCGGAAGATACATTCTGGTTAACGTGCAAGGAGTTACCTGATTCGGAGGCAATTCTGTCTCTGCGCGATGCCTTGCTTTGCCAACTCAAATAGTCGTGCCCAGTCTTAAAAATAGGCCAAATGGCCTATTGACAAACGCGATCATCCACACCTGCGGGGAATTTCCCGCAAAAACCCGGGGTATCTCTAAACTCGCCGTCAATCGCAATTCTAACTAATTGTTTTATTTAGTTTTATTTTCATGTGTAATTTTTATGCAATGGAGCAAAAGTGCGATAACAACGGGCTTTTCATCCGTCTTCAACGCGTTCTATCCACAAAGTTATCAACAGGTTTTGTGAGTAAGAAAAAAACGCTTTGCGGACGGCAAGTTAGCGTTGCGGTGTCGCTCTTGCCTTGCCCAAACAGGGGGCGACAAGCTACAGTTCTACCCTTGCAATTTTTACCTTGTGGAGACCACGCGTGTTCAATCTGATCGAAGCGGCCGGCTGGCCCATCTGGTTGCTTATCATTTCATCCCTGATCGCCGTCACCCTGATCGTCGAGCGCCTCATCTACCTGCGCCGCAAGAATGTTTTGCCGCCCAAATTGCTGGCCGAAGTGGTGCACGAACTGAAACAGCGCGGGGTCACTCCGCAAATGTTGGAACGGTTATGCGCCAATTCGCCGCTGGGCCGGGTCTTTGCAGCCGGGCTGAAAAATATCAAAAGTACGCCGCAGGTAATGAAGGAGGCGATCGAGGAAGAAGGTCGCTGCGTCAGCCACGACATGGACCGTTTCCTCACCACCCTCGGCACCATCGCGTCTATCAGCCCGCTGCTCGGTCTGTTCGGCACCCTGATCGGCATGATCGAAATCTTTGGCGCGCAGAATGCGGGCGGCACCAATCCGGCGGAACTGGCACACGGCATCTCGGTGGCGCTGTACAACACCGCCTTCGGCCTGATCGTCGCCATTCCCAGCATGATCGCCTACCGCCATTTCCGCGCCCTGGTCGATTCGTTCACCATCGAGCTGGAACAACAGGCGATCAAACTGGTGGAAATCATGCACGGTGAACGCAAATGAATTTCCGCCGCGGGCTTGAGCGCGACACGCCGGAGATCAACCTGATCCCGATGATCGACGTGCTACTGGTGATTCTTATCTTTCTGATGGTGACCACCAGTTATGGCAAGTTCTCCGAGTTGCAGATCAACCTGCCGCAAGCCACCGGGGCAGGCAGTTCAACCCCGGTCAGCAAACCGATCACGGTCGCCGTCGACGCCAGCGACCACTATGCCATCGACGGAAAACGCGCCACCTTCAAGAATTTGAAGGAGTTCGCGCAGGCGCTGCGCCAAGCCGCCGGCAAGGAAACCGACCCGGTCATCGTGATCAATGCCGATGCCAAAGCGGCCCACCAGTCGGTGATCGCCATCATGGAAGCGGCACGCCAGGCCGGCTACGGCCGGATTACTTTCACCACCCGCAATGCGGAAAAGTGAGGCGATGCACGGCCTGCCCGACTACTGGTATCGCATCACCCCCCTGCATTGCCTGTTGTACCCGATCAGCCTGATTTTCCGTGCCCTCGTTGCCTTGCGCCGCCTGGGCTACCGCCTGCGCCTTTTGCCCTCCATCAAATTGCCGGTACCGGTGATTGTGGTCGGCAACATCAGCGTCGGCGGCACCGGCAAGACGCCGCTCACCTTGAGTCTGGTGCAGCAGATGGCCGCCCAAGGCTGGCATCCCGCTATCATCAGCCGCGGCTATGGCGGAAGCGGCGGAAAAATGCCGAGCGCGGTGCAGGTTGACGATCTGGCGCAGGAAGTGGGCGACGAGCCGCTGCTGATGGCACAACGCAAACTGTGTCCGGTCTGGATCGGACGCGACCGCCCGGCCTGTGCCCACGCCCTGCTGCGGGCGCACCCTGAATGCGATGTCATCTTCAGCGACGACGGCCTGCAGCATTACCGCCTGCAACGGGATGTGGAGATCGCCGTGGTCGATGGCGCACGCCGCTTTGGCAACGGACTGATGTTGCCCGCCGGCCCGCTGCGAGAACCGGTATCGCGCTTGCGGGAATTGGATGCGGTTGTCGTCAACGGCGGCGCAGCAGGGGATGGCGAATTCGCCATGCAACTGGAAGGTACCCGTTTCTATAATCTGCTCAACCCGGAGTTGATCCGGACAGCCGGCGATTTCGCCGGACAACAGTTGCACGCCATCGCGGGTATTGGGCATCCGCAGCGTTTCTTTGCCCATCTGCAACAACTCGGCCTGCAATGCACTCCCCATGCCTTTCCGGACCACCATGTTTATAGCCCGTCGGAGTTATCCTTCGCTGACACGGATGCGCTACTCATGACTGAAAAGGATGCGGTAAAATGCGGCGCATTCGCCAGCGAGAAGTATTGGGTCTTGCGTGTAGATGCACAGGTCAGCCCGGCTCTTGCTCAACTCATCATCAAAAAGGTCACCCCATAATGGACGCAAAACTGCTCGATATTCTGGTTTGCCCGCTGTGCAAATCGCCACTGATCTACCGCAAGGCCGAACAGGAACTGGTGTGCAAGGCCGACCGTTTGGCCTTCTCCATCAAGGACGACATCCCGGTGATGCTGGCGGATGAAGCGCGCGGCATGACCGCGGAAGAAGTCGAAAAACTCTGACTGTCATGGCAAATACGCCGCCCCTGATCATGCAACTTGCCATGACCATTCCCCAACCCTCCCCCGGAGGGAGAGGGAACAAGCGCTTCGCTGCGCGAGTTTCAAATTGATACTGCCCTTCAAGGTCGTTATCCCCGCCCGTTTCGCCTCGACGCGGTTGCCGGGCAAGCCGCTGCTGGATATCGGCGGCAAACCGATGGTCATCCGCGTTGCCGAACAGGCGGCACAAAGCGGCGCAGAGCAGATCATCATCGCCACCGACCACCCCCCCATTCTCGCCGTTGCTACCCAGCACGGTTTTCAAGCCTGCATGACGCGCGCCGATCACAGCAGCGGCACGGACCGCATCGCCGAAGTCGCCGCGCAGCAGGGCTGGAGCAACGACACCATCGTAGTCAATGTGCAGGGCGACGAGCCGCTGATTCCTCCCGCACTGATCCGTGCAGTCGCACAACATCTGCAAGACCATCCCGAGTGCGCCATCGCCACCGCTTGCCATCCCATCCACGATGAAGCATCAATGCGCAACCCGAATATAGTTAAAACGGTGCTGGACAAGCAGGGCAATGCGCTTTATTTCAGCCGCGCACCGATCCCTTGGCCGCGCGATGCGGGGATCGATCTGTCCTTGCACGCGGGGCAAGCCGGTCGCGCTTCCCCCCGCCGGGGGGAAGTTGGAAGGGGGGAAGCCTCCTTCAGCATCAATGCTCTCAGACACATCGGCATCTATGCCTATCGCGCTTCTTTCCTGAAAGCATACGGTCAGCTCACACCCTCCCCCATCGAACAGACGGAAGCGCTGGAACAACTGCGCGCGCTCTATCACGGTTACAAGATTGGGGTGGCAGTCACCGATCACGCACCACCCGGCGGGGTGGACACGGAACAGGATTTACAGGTTGTACGGGGTTTATTCAGAGCAGGTTAATCATAGATAAGGAGCGAACACCATGAAGTTGATTCTGTTAGGCGCACCCGGCGCAGGAAAAGGAACGCAAGCCACCTACATCAAGGAAAAATTTGGCATCCCGCAGATATCCACCGGCGACATGCTGCGCGCCGCCGTGGCCGCAGGCTCTGAGGTCGGTCGCAAGGCCGAAGCGGTGATGAAGGCGGGCGGCCTGGTCTCCGACGACATCGTGATCGGCGTGGTGTCGGAGCGGCTGGACGCGCCGGATGTGGCGCAGGGCGTGATCTTCGACGGCTTTCCGCGCACCACCCCGCAGGCCGAGGCGCTCGACCGGCTGCTGGCCGACAAGGGCCTCGCGCTCGACGCGGTGGTGAACATGACCGTGGACGACGAGGCGATGATCGGCCGCGTCGCCGGGCGCTATACATGCGCCGGCTGCGGCGAAGGCTATCACGACACCGACAAGCGACCGAAGGTCGCCGGCGTCTGCGACAAGTGCGGCGGGACCGAGTTCAAGCGCCGCAAGGACGACAACGCCGAGACGGTGCGCGCGCGGCTGGTGGAGTATCACGCCGAGACGGCGCCGCTGATCGGCTATTACGAGAATACCGGCAAGCTGCGCAACGTTGACGGCATGGCCGACATCGCGGCGGTGACGGCGGCGATCGGCGCGGTGCTGGACGCGTGAGGTTTATCGGCGCGGGCGCTTGACGGCGGTCGCGGGATTTCTATAGTGCGCGCTTCCCCTCGGGTTCGAGTCGGATGCGCGCTGCGTGCGCGGTGGCGCTTTGCAGTGCTTGGCTGCTGCGCGTGTCGCTTGGATGAAATGCCCCTCAAGCGGGGCGCAGGACGGATGGAGACAGGCAGTGGCGCGCATCGCCGGTGTGAACATTCCCACCAACAAGCAGGTCCACGTGGCCCTGACGTATATCCATGGCATCGGTCACACGACCGCCAAGGCGATCTGCGAGGCGACGGGCGTCGATCCGACCCGCCGCGTCAATGAACTGAGCGACGGCGACGTGTTGCGCATCCGTGAGCATATCGACGGCGGCGTGCAGGTCGAGGGCGATCTGCGCCGCGAAGTCGCGATGAACATCAAGCGTCTGATGGATCTGGGCTGCTATCGCGGCCTGCGCCATCGTCGCGGCCTGCCGGTGCGCGGTCAGCGCACCCACACCAACGCGCGCACCCGCAAGGGGCCTGCGAAGGCGATTGCAGGCAAGAAGAAGTAAGGGGACGGGCATGGCTCGCGATAAAGTCCGCGTTAAGAAAAAAGAACGCAAGAACATCACCTCTGGCGTCGCGCATGTGAATTCGTCGTTCAACAACACGATGATCACCATCGCCGACGCCCAGGGCAACGCGATCAGCTGGTCGTCGGCCGGCACGCTGGGCTTCAAGGGCAGCCGCAAGTCCACGCCCTACGCCGCGCAAGTCGCGGCCGAGGATGCGGGCAAGAAGGCGCAGGAGCACGGCGTGCGCACGCTGGAGGTTCTGGTGCAGGGCCCCGGCGGCGGTCGCGAATCGGCGCTGCGCGCCTTGCAGGCGGTCGGCTTCACGATCACGACCATCAAGGACGTGACGCCGATGGCTCACAACGGCTGCCGCCCGCCGAAGCGTCGCCGCGTCTGAGACACGATCCACCCCGCGTCGCCGACCGGCCCGCTCCGCGTGAGCGGGCCTTTGTCGTGACGCATCCTCGGGAAGCGCCGGACCAGGATCGGCCGCGGCGCGCGCATGGAGGAGAGCAGCCATGATCCACAAGAACTGGGCAGACCTTATCAAGCCGACCGGACTGGACATCCAGCCCGGACCAGACCTGCGCCGCCGCGCCACCGCTGTCGCCGAGCCGCTGGAGCGGGGTTTTGGCCTCACGCTCGGCAACGCGCTGCGCCGGGTGCTGCTGAGCTCGCTCAAGGGCGCCGCCGTCACCGCGATCCAGATCGACGGCGTGCTGCACGAGTTTTCCTCGATCCCCGGCGTGCGCGAGGACGTGACCGACGTGGTGCTCAACATCAAGGGCGTCGCGCTGCGCATGGACATCGACGGGCCGAAGCGGCTGACGCTGCGCGGCAAGGGGCCTGCGGTGCTGAAGGCGGGCGACATCGCCGAGATCGCGGGCGTCGAGGTGCTGAACCCCGAGCATGTGATCTGCCATCTGGATGACGGCGCGTCGCTGCACATGGAGCTGACGGTCAACATCGGCAAGGGCTATGTCTCCGCCGACAAGAACCGCCCCGAGGACGCGCCGATCGGCATGATCCCGGTGGACAGCCTGTTCTCGCCGGTCAAGCGCGTCAGCTACAAGGTCGAGCCGACCCGCGAGGGGCAGGTGCTCGACTACGACAAGCTGACGCTCCAGGTCGAGACCAACGGCGCGCTCAGCCCCGAGGACGCTATCGCCTATGCGGCGCGCATCCTGCAGGATCAGCTGCGCACCTTCGTCAACTTCGAGGAGCCGCAGGACGCAGGCCGCGTCGCCAGCGACGAGCACCTTGAGTTCAATCCGCTGCTGCTCAAGAAGGTCGATGAGCTCGAGCTGAGCGTGCGCTCCGCCAACTGTCTGAAGAACGACAACATCGTCTATATCGGCGATCTGATCCAGAAGACCGAAGCCGAGATGCTGCGCACCCCGAACTTCGGGCGCAAGTCGCTGAACGAGATCAAGGAAGTGCTGACCGTGATGGGCCTGCACCTTGGCATGGACGTCGCCGACTGGCCGCCCGAAAATATCGACGATCTGGCCAAGAAGTTCGAGGACCAGTTCTAAGTCAAACCGTCTATGGGCGCCCGTGCCCCAAGGAGGCGGCCCCACGCGAAGGGCCGCCAGACAAAGCATAAAGGAGAAACGACATGCGCCACGGCAATGGACAGCGCAAACTCAACCGCACCGCATCGCATCGTCAGGCGATGCTGGCGAACATGGCGTGCAGCCTGATCGAGCATGAGCAGATCAAGACCACGCTGCCGAAGGCCAAGGAAATTCGGCCTTACGTCGAAAAGCTGATCACGCTGGCGCGGCGCGGCGACCTGCACGCGCGCCGCCTGCTCATCGCGCAGATCAAGCAGGAGGCCGCAGTCTCCAAGCTGATCGACGTGCTGGCGAAGCGCTACGCCGAACGGCCGGGCGGCTACAGCCGCGTGCTGAAGGCGGGGTTTCGCTATGGCGACATGGCGCCGATGGCGTTCGTGGAGCTGGTTGACCGCGACACCGAGGCG
>CAYTZF010000068.1:0-3667 GCA_964442265.1 uncultured Sideroxydans sp. | reverse complement strand
GTGTCGGCGAGCGCCTGCCGCGCGGCGCGGGTTACGCCCTGCATTTCTCGCCGCTAACTTTTGATTTGGATCGCCCGATTCCGCAGCAGATAAATGCCGCACTCGAACGCGCCATCGCGCGCTTCCCCGCGCAGTATTTGTGGAGCTACAACCGCTACAAGGTACCGCGCGGCGCGGTGCCCCCCAGCGCGGCCGGAGGAATGTGATGCAGGCGCGCATCGGTGTCTTTATTCTGTGGCTGGTCCATTTTCTGCCGTTCCGGTTGATCGTCGCCATCGGCAACGGACTCGGCCTGTTGCTGTGTTCTTGCGTGCGCGCGCGGCGGCGGATCGGCGAGATCAATCTCAAGCTGTGTTTTCCCGAAATGAGCGATGCCGAACGTGCCGGGCTGTTGCGCGCGCATTTCAAGTTATTCATGCGCGCCCTGGTCGAGCGCTGTCTTTTGTGGTGGTCGCGCGCGGCGCGGATCAATGCGCTGATCCGCGTCGAGGGGCGAGAGCACTTTGAATCGCTCAAGGGGCAACCGATGATTTTTCTGGTGCCGCATTTTGTCGGCATGGATATCGGCGGCCAGTGGATCGCCCAGCAAGTTGATGCATCGTCGATGTACGCCAACCAGAGAAGCCGCTATCTGACCCGATTACTGCGCCAGAAGCGCGCGCGTTTTCGCACCCAGCACCTTTTTTCGCGCCAGCAGGGGCTGCGACCCATTCTTAAGTTATTGCAATCGGGCGTGCCGTTCTTTTACCTGCCCGATCAGGATCAGGGCATCAGGGACGGCGCCTTCGTTCCCTTTTTTGGCGTGCCCGCCGCGACCATGACCTCGGTTTCGCGCATCGCCAAAATGACCGGCGCCAAAGTTGTGCCGGCCATCACCCGCGTGTTACCAGGCGGACAGGGTTATGTGCTCACTTTCTACCCGGCATGGGAGAATTACCCCAGCGGCGACGACATCGCCGACGCGCGGCGCATGAACGAATTTATCGAGCAGCGCGTGAGGGAAATGCCGGAGCAATATTTCTGGCTGCACCGTCGGTTCAAGACCCGACCAAAAGACGGGGCGAAGTTTTATTAAACCCTTGCCCACAGATCACACAGATTGAATCTGGTATGTAATCTGCGTCAATTTGTGTAATCTGCGGGGGATTGGTTTTGGATAACCGGGGTTCAATAGCATGAAATACCACGACCTGCGCGACTTCATCGCACAACTGGAAATAATCGGCGAACTCAAGCGCATTACTGCGCCGGTTTCCACCCATCTGGAAATGACTGAAATCTGCGACCGCGTGCTGCGCGCACAAGGGCCGGCGCTGCTGTTCGAGAACGTGGCGGGACACAAGATGCCGGTGCTGGCCAACCTGTTCGGCACCCCGCGTCGCGTGGCGCTGGGCATGGGCGAGGAAAATGTCAGCGCGCTGCGCGAAGTGGGCAAATTGCTCGCCTTTCTGAAGGAACCCGAGCCGCCCAAAGGACTGAAAGATGCGTGGGGAAAATGGCCGGTGCTGAAGCAGGTGCTCACCATGTCGCCCAAAGTGCTGTCGTCCGCGCCGTGCCATGAAGTGGTATGGGAAGGCGCGGATGTGGACTTGGGCAAACTGCCGGTTCAGCATTGCTGGCCGGGCGATGTTGCACCGCTCATCACCTGGGGACTGGTGGTTACGCGCGGTCCGCACAAGACGCGGCAAAATCTGGGTATCTATCGCCAGCAGGTGATTGCGCCGAACAAGGTCATCATGCGCTGGCTGGCGCATCGCGGCGGCGCGCTGGATTTTCGCGAGCACTGCGAAAAAAATCCCGGCCAGCCGTTTGCGATCGCCGTGGTAATCGGTGCCGATCCGGCGACGATCCTCGGCGCGGTGACGCCGGTGCCCGATTCATTATCCGAATACCAGTTCGCCGGCTTGTTGCGCGGCAGCAAGACTGAACTGGTGAAGTGCATCGGCAGCGACCTGCAAGTGCCTGCCTCCGCCGAGATCGTGCTGGAAGGCGTGATCCATCCCGGCGAGACCACGCTGGAAGGCCCCTACGGCGACCACACCGGCTACTACAACGAGCAGGACAAGTTTCCGGTGTTTACGATCGAGCGCATCACCATGCGCCGTGACCCGATCTACCACTCCACCTACACCGGCAAGCCGCCGGACGAACCGGCGATGCTGGGTGTGGCGCTGAACGAAGTATTCGTCCCGCTGCTGCAAAAACAATTTCCCGAGATCGCCGACTTTTATCTGCCGCCGGAAGGGTGCTCGTACCGCATGGCGGTGGTCAGCATCAAGAAGCAGTATGCCGGCCACGCCAAGCGCGTGATGTTCGGCATCTGGAGTTTTCTGCGCCAGTTCATGTACACCAAGTTCATCGTGGTGGTGGACGACGACATCGACGTGCGCTCATGGCAGGAGATCATCTGGGCGATCACCACACGCATGGACCCGGTGCGCGACACGCTGCTGGTTCCGAACACCCCGATTGACTACCTCGACTTTGCCTCCCCCGTGAGCGGCCTTGGCGGCAAGATGGGGCTGGATGCGACCAACAAGTTCCCCGGCGAAACAAGCCGCGAATGGGGCGCGCCCATCGTGATGGATGCTGCCGTCAAAGCCAAGGTGGATGCGATGTGGGGTGAGCTGGGGTTGTGAGTCGCAGGCTATGACTGATTCGCAGGTTGGGTTGAGCGTAGCGATACCCAACATCAACGACAAAACCAAACCCGCCGGGGATTGTTCGCATGGATTGATGCATAGTATCGGATGAGATACTATCAGCCCATGAACAAACGAGCCAAACTACTCGATGCCATGCGCAACAACCCGCGCGATTGGCGCGTCGACGATCTGCTGGTTGTAGCAAAGCAGTTTGACATCGAATGCCGGAACAGCGGCGGCAGCCATCATGTGTTTAGCTCACCGGGTGTTGAGATGGATGTGACCGTGCCCGCCCATCGCCCCATCAAACCTGTGTATATCCGCCAGTTCCTGTTGCTGGTGAATGCCGTGAAGGAGTTGAAGAAATGACCGTCGCGACCATCAAGAAAATCAAAAACATCAAACCGCCATATTCATTCGAGGCGTATTCCCACATCATCAGCCAACTTCCGAAAGAAGACGGCGGCGGATTTCTGATCACCTTCCCCGACCTTCCTGGCTGCATGTCGGATGGAGCAACCGAAGCCGAAACCGTCGCCAATGGCAAGGATGCGTTCAAGGCGTGGGTGTCTGCGCGCAAGGATGCGGGCAAGGAAATTCCCGAGCCTTTCTACCGCCCCGCTACCGTGCCGGAAGTCTCCGGCAAGTTCGTCACGCGTTTGCCCAAATCCGTCCACGCCAAATTGGCGGAACGCGCCAAGGCTGAAGGCGTCAGCCTGAACACGCTGGTGCTGGCGTTGCTAGCGGAAGGTCTTGGACGGCGCGTGGCCTAGAAAATACGCCTTTTAGGCATTTTCTCCGGGGCTGGCTAAACGCTCGCCTAACGTCATGAACAGTTCTTGTTCTTTGGGCATCATCGCGCGAAAATTTTGCAGTAATGCCTGCTCTCCTTCATCGCCGTCCCTGCGCCCACGCAATCAGCGCATCCTGCGCATCCTGCCCGCGCTTGGCGTAGGGATGGTTGATGAAGAAGACGACGATCCATTCGCGGCCGCTCTTCGATTTTACATAGCCCGCGATGG
>CAYTZF010000067.1:0-1591 GCA_964442265.1 uncultured Sideroxydans sp. | reverse complement strand
CACTCGACCCGGCGCAAAAATCCGGACTCACGCGGAGGCGCGGAGATCGCGGAGAAATCCATCCGATTCACCCTCCGCGTCCCCCGCGCCTCCGCGTGAGATTGTTTTTCGTTGTTTCCTGTTCATCCCAACCGCCTGCTGCAATAAATTGCGCCCCTTGCCTTTGCAACCGAGCACTCGACCCGGCGCAAAAATCCGGACTCGCGTGGCAGCGCGGAGATCGCGGAGAAATCCATCCGATTCACCCTCCGCGTCCTCCGCATAAGATTGTTTTTCGTTGTTTCCTGTTCATCCCAACCGCTTGCTGCAATAAATTGCGCCCCTTGCCTTTGCAACCAAGCACTCGACCCGGCGCAAAAATCCGGACTCACGCGGAGGCGCGGAGATCGCGGAGAAATCCATCCGATTCACACTCCGCGTCCTCCGCGCCTCCGCGTGAGATCGTTTTTCGTTGTTTCCTGTTCATCCCATTTTGCGAACCGGCGAAAAGCAAAGTAGGCTGGACGGAGCGTAGCGATACCCATCAATTGTTGGCGGAATTTAACGATGAGTCTCGCTTGCGTTCAACCGAGCGGGTGTTGTTGGGGCTTTACCCCTTACAACCGCGGCCTCCCCTTTACGGGCACATCCTGCGCGAGCTGACGCAATCGTCAGAACTTCTTCGGCAACCCCGCCTGTTTCAAAACGGCATTGGCTGTATGACGTGACTTGATCTTGCTATCGACGGGAAACCTGATTTCAGTGATAGGACTGAACCATATTTCATGATCGCCCTTCCCTTGCCTTTCAAATCGACAACCCGCCCTGGAAAGCATCTCCTTCAGTTGGGCGGTAAAACTCGCAACCATCAGGCAACTTTCCGGTGAGCCACATCAAAGCGCCGGGAAAACAATTCGAACGGCACCTCATCGCCATCGGGATAGCCGTTTGCATCCAATAAGTCCGGGATCAGTACGTGTAATTTTTTCAGCAGGGCTTCTTCCGTCTCAGCCTCAGCAACCAAACCCGGCACATCGTCGCTCGTCGCTACCCATACCTGCGCCTCTACATCCCAGTCGGCTCGAATAAATAATGATTTCATTGCTTTTTCCTTCAATGTTGTTGCGGGAAAGTATAACTGGATTCCCGTCTGCGCGGGAATGACGTAACGAGGGCAAAAAACAGGAGAGACCGAAGGCTCCCGAGCTTGTCGAAGGGTCTGTCTTGAGCGACAGTCGAAAGGTTTCCCCTGTTTCATTGCGGCCTGGCTGTGATGGGTATCGCTACGCTCCACCCATCCTACGTGACTCCTGCGGGACGCGGGAAACCGGGTTAATGCTTTTCCTGATGCCCGCCGAACTCGAAGCGCAATGCCGACAACAACTTGTTGCCATAATCCGCTTCGCCGCGCGAATTGAACCGGTCGAACAGGGCGGCGGTGAGCACCGGCGCGGGGGTGCCGGATTCGATCGCGGCGATGCTGGTCCAGCGGCCTTCGCCGGAGTCCGACACCTTGCCGCCGAATTTTTCCAGTGCGGGATCACCTTGCAGCGCGTGCGCCGCCAGGTCGAGCAACCAGGAACTCACCACGCTGCCGCGCCGCCACAGTTCT
>CAYTZF010000066.1:0-7550 GCA_964442265.1 uncultured Sideroxydans sp. | reverse complement strand
AAGTAATTTTTCCGTCTTCCTGTTTTAAAGATTGGAGTCCAGTTTGGCTAAACGCAGAGTGGTGGTGACCGGTTTGGGTGCAGTAACACCGGTCGGTGTCGGAGTTGAGGCAACGTGGCGAAACATCGTCGCCGGCAAATCAGGCATCGGGCGAATCACCCGCTTTGATCCGTCGGCTTTTGCCTGCCAGGTCGCGGGCGAGGTCAAGGATTTTGACGTAACCCAATACATTCCGGCCAAGGATGCGCGGCGCATGGACCGCTTCGTCCATCTCGGACTGGCTGCCGGGATTGAGGCATTCAAGGACTCCGGACTGGAAATCAACGAGACTAACGCCGAACGTATCGGTGTTTGTATCGGTTCCGGTATCGGCGGCTTGCCGACAATCGAAGAAACCCAAACAGACTATCTGGCCGGAGGGCCGCGCAAAATTTCCCCATTCTTTATCGCCGGCACCATCATCAACATGATTTCCGGCAACCTTTCCATTCTGTACGGTTTGAAAGGCCCGAATTTTGCGGTGGTTTCGGCATGCAGCACCGGCACCCACAGCATCGGCGAGGCCATGCGCATGATCCAGTACGGTGATGCCGACGCGATGGTGGCGGGCGGAGCGGAATCGACTGTGTGCTCCCTCGCCATCGGCGGTTTTTCTTCCTCGCGCGCACTATCCACCCGCAATGACGATCCGGCCACGGCCAGCCGCCCATGGGATAAGGACCGCGACGGTTTTGTCCTGGGTGAAGGCGCCGGGGTGCTGGTGCTGGAAGAGTACGAACATGCCAAGGCGCGCGGTGCGAAAATCTATGCCGAGTTGGTGGGTTACGGCCTGAGCGCCGATGCATACCACATCACCGCCCCCAGCATGGACGGGCCCAAGCGCAGCATGGTGAACGCGATGCGCGATGCGGGAATCTCTCCGGCTGATGTTCAATATATCAATGCGCACGGCACCTCCACGCCGCTGGGGGACAAAAATGAAAATGACGCGATCAAGGCGGCCTTTGGCGATCACGCCAAGAATCTGGTGGTAAATTCGACCAAGTCGATGATTGGCCACCTGCTCGGCGGTGCCGGGGGGGTCGAATCACTGTTCTGCGTGCTTGCCCTGCATCATCAAATCTCGCCGCCCACCATTAATATCTTCAATCAGGATCCGGAATGCGATCTGGATTACTGTGCCAATACGGCACGCAAGATGAAGATTGATGTCGCCATGAACAATAACTTCGGCTTTGGCGGGACCAACGGTACGCTGGTGTTCCGCAAGATCTGATTCACACCGAGATGCTCGTCAACGGACTGCCGAGCGACTGCATTTCCGCAGATGACCGCGGTTTGTCCTACGGTGACGGTGTGTTTCGCACGTTGCGCTTGCGCAAAGGCCAGCCGCTTCAATGGTCCCTGCACTTTGCCAAGCTGAGCCATGACTGTCTTGCCATGGGGCTGGATTGTCCCGCAGCCGAGCTTCTCCTGCATGAACTCAGGCAACTCTCCGCGACCCTGCCCGCAGCAGTGGCAAAGATCATCATCACGCGCGGCCGGGGTGAACGGGGGTATGCCATGCCAAAATCGGGCAGGCATACCCGGGTTGTTGCTATCCAGCCGGAACCGGAATTCACCGCAAGTAAATCTCAAGACGGGATTCAAACCGCCGTTTGCCGCATAAAACTGGGACACCAGCCCGCTTTGGCGGGAATCAAACACCTCAACCGCCTCGAAAATGTGATTGCCGCCAGCGAATGCAGGGACGCCGGATTGGCTGAAGGCTTGCTGGAGGACGGGCAGGGGAGAGTGATAGGCGGCACCCGTTCCAATTTGTTCATGGTGCAAAATGGCGGGCTATTCACCCCCGACCTTGCCTATTGCGGTGTCGACGGTGTGCAGCGCCAACGGGTGATGGCCTATGCCGGGGAACGGGGCTTGAAATGCAGTGTGACTAACCTGTGTGTTGCCGACCTGCAAGCCGCAGATGAAATATTTTTGGTCAACAGCGTATTCGGATTATGGCCGGTACGTGAGTTTCCCGGATATTTGCGCACCGAATTTCCGCTGTCCAATCGCATTAGGAATTATCTTGAAGAAGATGAAACCCGGTCTTAATTTAGTTATCGGCATTGTTCTTGGACTGATCGTATTGCTTGGCATCGTTCTGGATTTCACTTTTTCGCCGTTGCCGTTGAAACAAAGCCCCCTGAGCTTTTCGCTCCAACCCGGGAGCAGCCTGAAAAGTGGCGTCGCACAAATGCAGCAAGCCGGTGTGCTGGAAGACGGGACGTCATTTGTCCTGATGGCCAGACTGCTTGGCAAGACCCGGCAGATCAAATTTGGCAACTATCAGCTGGAAAAGCCGCTTTCCCGTTTTGAATTATTGCGGATGATCACATCCGGCCGATCAGAACAAAGTCAAATTACCCTGGTCGAGGGAACCACTTTTGCAGAATTCAGAACGCGATTAAACGCGCACCCCGATTTGCGCCACGATAGCGCCTCCCTGTCGGAAGAGGAAATTCTGCAACGTATCGGTGCCGGCGAGTCATCTGCGGAAGGTTTGTTTTTTCCGGACACTTATAATTTCTCCAGCGGGAGCAGCGACTTGCGCCTGTTGCAGCGCGCTCACCAGTTAATGCGGCAACACCTTGACCGTGTCTGGGAGAAGCGCGCACCTGACTTGCCTTTGGCTGCACCCTATCAGGCACTGGTTCTGGCTTCGATCGTGGAAAAGGAAACCGGACGAGAGGAAGACCGGCGGATGATTGCCGCCGTTTTTGTCAATCGTTTAAAGTTGGGGATGCGTCTGCAAACCGATCCTTCGGTGATTTACGGACTAAGAGAGACATTTGACGGCAACTTGCGCCGCCGCGACCTGCTCGCCGATACCCCGTACAATACCTACACCCGCAGCGGCTTGCCACCCACGCCGATCTCCTTTCCGGGATTGGATTCATTACAGGCCGTAACGCATCCCGCCGCAAGCAAGGCTTTGTATTTTGTGGCCAAGGGCGATGGCAGCTCCCATTTTTCCAGATCATTAAAAGAACACAACCAGGCCGTTAGGCGATACCAACTGAAATGACCAGGGCAAAATTTATTACCTTTGAAGGCGTGGATGGCGCCGGCAAGAGCACTCACCTGGCGTGGTTCACCGAGATGTTGCGCCAGCGTGGTATTGATGTATTGCTGACGCGAGAGCCGGGCGGTACTCCTTTGGGGGAAAGTTTGCGGCAAATTTTGCTGCACGAAGCGATGCACGCCGAAACCGAGGCGATGTTGATGTTCGCCGCACGGCGGGAACATCTGGAACGGATTATTCTTCCCGCCCTTGAGCGCGGTACCTGGGTCATCTCCGACCGTTTCAGTGATGCAAGCTTCGCCTATCAGGGCGGGGGCAGGGGGGTGTCAGTCGGCAAACTGGAGCAATTGGAACGGTGGGTGCAAGGCGAATTGCAGCCAGATTTGACCCTGCTGTTTGATATTCCGGTCGAAGTTGCCCGTCAGCGCTTGGCCAATAATTCCAGTCTCGATCGCTTTGAGCAGGAGCAGGAGGAGTTCTTTCAGCGCGTGCGCCAAGCTTACTTGCAACGTGCCGCCAAAATGCCGCAACGATTTGCCATTATTCACGCCGAAAAAAGCTTTGAAAAAGTTCAGGAAGAACTTTCATTAATTGTTTCAAAATTATGATATGAATAAACTATATCCATGGCAGCATATAACCTGGCAAGCCTTGCAAGAACTGCGCAAACGGTTGCCGAATGGATTGTTGCTAAAAGGCGCACAAGGCATCGGCAAACTGGATTTGGCGATGAACTTCGCCCGCTCCTTGCTCTGCGAGCACCCGGGCAACAAGGGGTATGCTTGCCTGGCATGCAGTTCCTGTCATTGGTTCGAGCAAGGCAGTCATCCCGATTTTCGTCTGATTCAGCCCGGGATATTGAATAGCGCGGACGAAAGTGAAGCGCGATCAGGCGGGAAAAAACCATCGCGGGAAATTTCAGTCGAGCAAATTCGCGACTTGGCCCAGTTCGCCAATCTGTCTTCCCATTGCGGTCGTTACCGCATCGTCCTGATCCATCCGGCCGAGACTATGAACACCAATGCAGTCAATTCCCTGCTTAAAACGCTGGAAGAACCAACCGCCAATCTGCTGTTCCTGCTGGTTGCCCACAAACCCCAACTTCTTTTACCCACGATTTTGAGCCGTTGTCTGAGTTTTGGTATCCCGACACCCGCGCCGGCGGATGGTATCGCCTGGCTATCCGCTCAAGGGGTTAAAAGCCCAAGCCAGGCATTGGCACAAACCGGGTATGCGCCTTTGCAGGCGTTGCAATGGGCGGAATCGGGTAAGGGCGCCGACGAGCGGAATATCCTGCTGGAAAATATTCGACAACCCGCCCATCTTGACCCCTTGTCGCTGGCCGACACCCTGCAACGTGGCATTCCGGTTCACATCATTCATTGCCTGCAACAATGGTGCCATGATCTTACCAGCGCAAAATTGGCCGGTCAGGTGCGTTATTTTCCGGATGAATCTGCCGCCATACACAAGCTCGTTTCATCTGTTTCGACAAACAATCTGCTGAAATATCAAAACGAATTGCTTACAGCGCGACGGGCGGCCAGCCATCCATTGAACCAGAAACTCTTTTTGGAATCCCTATTGCTGTCGTACCGCCGGCTCTTTGCGGGTTGAGCGCCATGTTCATTGATTCCCACTGTCATCTCAATTTTCCACAGTTCAAGGAAGACATCGATTCCGTTCTATCGGCGATGCGCACGAACCAGGTGTCGCATGCACTTTGCGTTTCCGTAGACCCACCGAGCTCAATTCAGGTAATCGAATTGGCAGAGAAATATAATAATTTATTCGCATCGGTCGGGATTCATCCCGATTATGAACTCAAGGTCGAACCCACCCAGTCCGAATTAATCCAACGTGCGCACCATCCCAAGGTGGTCGCCATCGGGGAAACCGGGCTGGATTATTTTCGGCTGACCGGGGATCTTGAATGGCAACGCGAGCGCTTTCGCCGGCATATACAAGCTGCCATTGCCTGCAGCAAGCCGTTGATTATCCATACTCGTGCGGCAGCGGCCGATACCCTGCGCATCATGCGTGAGGAACATGCCGAGCGCATCGGGGGAGTGATGCACTGTTTCACCGAAAGCCTGGAAGTTGCCTATGAGGCGATTGATTTGGGCTTCCTTATTTCATTCTCGGGTATTCTCACTTTCAAAAATGCTGCCTCCATCAGGGAAGTGGCGCGACAGATTCCGTTGAATCGGATATTGATCGAAACCGATTCGCCATACCTGGCGCCGGTTCCTTTTCGCGGCAAGACCAACCAGCCTGCCTATGTAAAGCACGTTGCCGAAACCGTAGCGCAGGTGCGGAATCTGGAGGTGGCTGAAGTAGGCAGAGCTACCACCGAGAATTTCATCCGCTTATTCAGGCCGCCTTTTTAACGAGTTAAATTGAAAGGGTTTCGGCAGTTCTGTTTTATCGCGCGTCTATCAATATGTCGCATAATGTATAGGTCGTCACCCTGCAAGCCCCGCCGTTATTGGGTTTCGTGGGTTTTGGCGAGCGGACTCCGAGCGCCGAAACTGTACCGAGTTTTTCCATGTTCATGATTTTCTCCTGTGTCGTCAAGTGAGTTTCCCGTTTCATGCCGCGCTCCGTTCCGCGTGGTTTTGAGCCTGTCGCCGGGGCTTTGCGGGCCGCTGATGCCGCCGGGGAACCGGGCCGCGCAGGCCCTCGGCGTAGAGGTACGGGAAGCGCACCTGCCAGCAGCCATTGCCGAGCTGTTCGCCGCTCAATCGGCCCTCGGCCAGCAGCGCACGGATGCGCCGGGGAGTGACGCCCCAATCCCGGGCCACGAACACCACCGGCACGAAATTGGGGCGCGACGGCTGGCCAGGAGCGGCGGAATCCGATGCCAGGGCAAGCGGGGCCGTGGCCGCGTCCAGGGTGAGCAGCCTGACGGGCAACCCCGCCGGGGGAGCCTTGCGGCTTCGCCGTGGCTTCGCCAATTCGTGCATGTCGAGCGTGTAGCGGTCTGAATCGTCTTTCATCGTGTGCCTCCTGCGCGGTTTAAGGGGCCATAGGGCCATTTTCGGGGTTCGGGTGATACCTGACGCCGTTCGGGGAACGCCAGCGCCTTGGCCGGGGCCCCGTACCCCCCGGCATTCGTGTCGTTCGCCTTCCGGTCTGGAAACGGCAACACCGTGCGCGCCGTCCTGGCCCTGCCGCTGGCCGCGTACATCTGCCGCCACAGCTTCGCCTGGGCGAACACGATTTCGAAATTCGCCAGGTAAACGCCGTCCATGAAGCGCCCGGCGGGCGAGATCAGGAAGCCGTCGCGCACCTGCCAGCCTTCCCACTGCTGACCGGGCAAGGCGAAGCCGCGCAGGATGCGGAGCAGGCGGAAGGCCATCCACGGGATCCGCGCGCCGCCGGTTTCCCAGTTCTGAATCGTGCGCGGTGTCACGTCCAGCTGGTCGGCAGCCTGGCGGCGTGTCAGGCCCGACTGACGGCGCAAATCGCGGAAATCCTGCGGGTCAATCCAGCGGCGTGAGCGAGGCAGGGGGCGGCTCATTTCAGCCTCCCGGTTAAAACCAGTTTGGCAGGGGGGTAGATGCGCCACGCCCACAGCACGCGGTCGAAACGCGCACCCTCGATGCGACCGAGGCGGCAGTAGTGCGCGAGCTGACCGACGCGCAAACCGGTCTGCATGGAGAACATGGCGAGCGACACGCCGTCGACGTGGTAAGCCCTGAGCTGGCGGCGGCTCATGCGGCGCTCCCGGCATCGATTTGCGCCCACTTGCGCCGCAGATACGGGCGGGCGAGCAGGTAGCACGGCCAGCCGAGCAGCAACCAGCGCCAGACCAGCCATTCCGCCGACCGGGCGAGCGGGTAGAACGGACGACCCCACGAGAAAATCACGGCTTCGACCGCAGCGCCCGCAGGCGAAGCCACGGATTCGACCCAAAAAGCGGAAAAGCGGATGAGCCTGGCACGCAGCCCGTGGACAATTCCCCGCCGTCGTTGGCGTGGCTTGCGCCCGCCGTCGGGGTTTGCCCACCGGCTGGCAACGGTCTGGCGATGCGCCAACAAAAAACACCAAAACGCAAAGCGAACCACGTTATGGCGGTCGGCGGGAATTTTCACAGGCGAAATCCGGCCGGCTGGCGGTGCGTCCTCGGCCCTCCGGGCGCTCCGGCAGGCGGCCGGAAAACGCTCCGGTAAATTGCCGCATTCGCCAGTAACGGCGGGGCTTTCAGAGCGAGGCGGAATAGTTTTGCTCCGCGCAGCGGAATAGTTTTGAGAGTTTGAATCGCTTTCAAACCCATTGCCTGCGGGGTTTATAAGCCTTCGAGGTTGTTTTGTGCTGTCCCATCCATGAGACTTTGTCCGGGTATTACATACGGACCCGGACGAAAAATCCGGCACCGGGTCGAGGGCGTGGCCAAGGGGGTCGTTGGAGTCGATTGAGGTAGGCGCAGCAGGCAGGGTTTGACGCCTAATCGGTCTTGCGTCAAACGCGAAAC
>CAYTZF010000065.1:0-2662 GCA_964442265.1 uncultured Sideroxydans sp. | reverse complement strand
CGCTCGCATAAAATGCGCGCCTCTTTCGGGTCGTTAGCTCAGCTGGTAGAGCAGTGGACTCTTAATCCATTGGTCGAGTGTTCGAATCACTCACGACCCACCAACAAGATCAAGGCCTGCAGCGATGCGGGCTTTTTTCGTTGGTGGCGGGGCGGTCAGACTACAGCGTTGAAATATAACCGTTTGGCCGCCGGGCTTGGGTAAATCTTTGTGTTGCCCGTACAATGCCCGGTCAACCATGAAAACCATCACTTTCCCGAATAGCCCTTACACCCTGCACCTGCCGTTCGATCCGGCGGGTGACCAGCCCACGGCTATCGCGCAACTGGTGGAGGGTATCGACGATGGTCTCGCCTATCAGACGCTACTGGGCGTGACCGGCTCCGGCAAGACTTTCACCATCGCCAACGTCATCGCGCGCACCGGCCGACCGGCCATCCTGATGGCGCCGAACAAGACGCTGGCGGCGCAGTTGTATTCCGAGTTGCGCGATTTCTTTCCCGACAATGCGGTGGAGTATTTCGTTTCCTATTACGACTACTACCAGCCCGAGGCCTACGTGCCGTCGCGCGATGTGTATATCGAAAAGGATTCCAGCATCAACGAGCAGATCGAGCAGATGCGATTGTCGGCCACCAAGTCGATGCTGGAGCGGCAGGACTGTATCATCGTCGCTACCGTCTCGGCCATCTACGGTATCGGCGATCCGGTGGATTACCACGGCATGATCCTGCACCTGCGCGAGAACGAAAAAATGGCGCAGCGCGACATCATCCAGCGCCTGGTGGCGATGCAATATGAGCGCAACGATGTGGACTTCTGTCGCGGCAATTTCCGCGTGCGCGGCGATGTGATCGACATCTTCCCGGCGGAAAGCAGCGAGAACGCGGTGCGCGTCACGCTGTTCGACGACGAGGTGGAATCGCTGGCGCTGTTTGACCCGCTTACCGGACACATCCAGACCCGCGTGCCGCGCTACACCGTGTATCCCTCCAGCCATTACGTGACGCCGCGCGAGACGACGTTGAGCGCAATCGAAACCATCAAGGTGGAACTGGCTGAACGCATCGCCTTTTTCATCGCCGAAAACAAACTGGTGGAAGCGCAGCGCATCGAACAGCGCACCCGCCACGATCTGGAGATGCTGACCGAGATCGGCTTTACCAAGGGCATCGAAAACTATTCGCGCCATCTGTCTGGGCGTCCCGATGGCGCGGCACCGCCGACACTGATGGACTATCTGCCGCCGAACGCGCTGATGATCATCGACGAAAGCCACGTCACCATCCCGCAGATCGGCGGCATGTACAAGGGCGACCGCGCGCGCAAGGAGAATCTGGTCAACTACGGTTTCCGCCTGCCGTCGGCGCTGGACAACCGCCCGCTACGCTTCGACGAGTTCGAAAAGATCATGCGCCAGAGCATCTTCGTCTCGGCAACACCTTCCACTTATGAAGCCGAGCACCAGGGGCAGGTGGTGGAGCAGGTGGTGCGCCCGACCGGACTCATCGACCCGACCATCGAAGTGCGTCCCGCCACCCATCAGGTTGACGACCTGATGTCGGAAGTGACTTTGCGCACCAGCGCGGGCGAACGCGTGCTGGTCACCACCCTGACCAAGCGCATGGCGGAAGACCTGACCGAATATTTTGCCGAGCACGGCATCAAGGTGCGCTACCTGCACTCGGACATCGAGACGGTGGAGCGCGTGGAGATCATCCGCGATTTGCGCCTTGGCATGTTCGACGTGCTGGTTGGCATCAACCTGCTGCGCGAGGGCCTGGATATTCCGGAGGTATCGCTGGTCGCCATTCTGGATGCGGACAAGGAAGGCTTCCTGCGTTCCGAACGCTCGCTGATCCAGACCATAGGCCGCGCCGCGCGCCACCTGCACGGCACCGCGATTTTGTATGCCGACCGCATCACCGAATCCATGCGCAAAGCCATTTCGGAGACCGACCGCCGCCGCGCCAAACAAGTGGCCTACAACGAAACGCACGGCATCACGCCGCAGTCCATTGTCAAACGCATCAAGGACATCATCGACACCGAATATGATGTGGATGCCGAACGCAAATCGCTGAAGGCGGCGCAGAGCGAGGCGAAGTATCTGGCGATGAGCGAAAAGGAAGTATCGAAAGAGATCGCGCGGCTGGAAAAAGAAATGCTTCAGGCCGCAAAGAATCTGGAGTTCGAAAAAGCCGCGCAACTGCGCGATCAATTGAAGAGACTGCGCGAGAGCATATTCTTGTCGCCGCTATAGCAGCGTTCGCGCAAATTGTGACCATGGCGGGCTGTAATAAAAATGGCGCTTGAGATCAAGCGCCATTTTTATGCAGAATAACTGGCGTCCCCTACGAGATTCGAACTCGTGTTATCGCCGTGAAAGGGCGGTGTCCTAGGCCTCTAGACGAAGGGGACTGCGGTGTTTCTTTCTCTTTTTGGTGGAGGTAAGCGGGATCGAACCGCTGACCTCTTGCATGCCATGCAAGCGCTCTCCCAGCTGAGCTATACCCCCGGGGTGCCCCGAAAAGAGCGCGCATTATAGTGATGCCCCCCAACCTTGTAAAGCAGGTCAGCCGGTTTTTTTTGCGAGGTTCTGTTCGATTCGCTGCAGCACCATTTCGCGCGGGAACAGCGCGGCCAAAGCATCCACCGACGG
>CAYTZF010000064.1:0-2027 GCA_964442265.1 uncultured Sideroxydans sp. | reverse complement strand
GCCGACATGCTGGCCGATAGCCTGTCCGCACAAGGCCATGCCGCCGCCGCCCTGCACGGCGACATGAACCAGCGCGAACGCAACCGCACCCTGGTCAACCTGCGCCGCGGCAACGTGCGCGTGCTGGTCGCCACCGATGTCGCCGCACGCGGCATCGACGTGCCCGGCATCAGCCACGTCATCAATTTCGACCTGCCCAAGTTCGCCGAAGACTACGTGCACCGCATCGGCCGCACCGGACGCGCGGGTGCCTCTGGCATCGCCGTGTCGTTCGCCTCCAACCGCGACGCGGGCACCGTGCGCAATATTGAGCGCTACACCGGCCAGACCATCCAGACCCACACCATCGAGGGCATGGAGCCAAAGTTCAAGCCGCGTCCCGCCTCCAGCGGTCGTGGCAACGGTGCACCCCGTGGCAACGGCGCACCCCGTGGCGCAAGCAATGGCCCGCGCCATCACGCCCCGAACAGCCGCCACGTTTTTGCGCTTGACGAACGCGGTGGCCAGCGCCGCGAAGGCCAGTCGCACAACCGCTTCGGCAACGATGCGCGCCCCCGCAGCAGCGGCGAAGTGAACGGCAACCGCGCACCGGCCCCGTTCAACGCCAACCGCCGCCCGCAAGGCAACAGCTTCTCGCTGGGTCGTGGCCACAACAACGGCAACAAGGGTTAATTCCTCATCACCAAATTAAAAAGGCACGCGCTCAGCGTGCCTTTTTAATTTCCGCGTTACATGTCGTCGCCAAATAGAACCCTCTGCTCCCAAACGCCCACCTGCAATGGCGTTTAGCCTTTTATCTTTAATAAGACCTCATCAAACAAACCACCGCCTCAATCAAGGCATTTGCCCCGCGGCATCCATCTCGGCTGACGATGTGATGCCAAGCCGATTCTTTAGTCCCAGCCCGTCCGAACCCGGCTGGAACTGCGCCTCGCTCAAGCTGAAACCATCGTAGCGGTCGTCTGGACTCATTCCATACCTTCTCAATCAAACTGTGATACGCCCCCCATTATTCACTTAAGGGCACCTCTAAAAATCCAGATTTCGTCGCAATACTGCGTTGCTGACAAAAAATTACTCCTTACATATCGCTTATATAAGGCGTCGCAATTTTTTATTCACGCCTTGTCCTGCTTAGAACTTTGAATTTTTAGAGGCGCCCTTCATTCGAGTCTGACCCTCAATTTCTAATTATCCGCTCTATCATCATTTCAATACGCCACTAGTTCCGCAATGGCTTCCCGTTCTTCAGCATGTACTCGATCCGCGCCTGCGTCTTGTCGGTCGCGAGCAGTTCCATGAAGTTGCGCCGCTCCAGATCGAGCAGCCATGTTTCATCCACCAGACTGCCGGTTTCCACATCGCCGCCGCACATCGTTTCGGCGACGCGGCAGCCGATGTTGTAGTCGTATTCGGAGATGAAGCCGCCTTGCAACATATTGACCATCGACGCCTTGAAGGTGGCGATGCCGGTACGGCCCGCGACCGGGATTTGACGCGGGTGCAAGGGCGGACGGTAGGCGGTGGCGTTGAGGGCTTTGGCTTCTTGCTTGGCGATGTGCAGCAGTTCAAATTTGTTCATCACGATGCGGTCGGACTGGCGCAAATAACCCATCTCGCGCGCCAGCTCGGCGCTCTTGGCGACTTCGCCCATGGCGATTTGCTGGAAGTAGCGCTTGAGGAAAGGGAAGATATCGCCACCCCGGGCTTCGGCAGCGGCGCGTTGCGCCATTTCCTTGCAGCCGCCGCCGGCGGGCAACAGGCCGACGCCGACTTCGACCAGGCCGATGTAGCTTTCCAGCGTGGCGACGGTGCGCGTGCTGTGTAGGGAGAACTCGCAACCGCCGCCGAGGGCGAGGCCATCGACTGCGGCGATGGTCGGCACCTGCGCATACTTGAGGCGCATGGAGGTTTGCTGGAATTTTGCGACCACGGCTTCGACTTTGGGCACGTTCCCGGTGGCCGCATTGAGCACATCGCCCAATCCGCCGCCGCCCGCGACCGTGTATTTAACCCGGTTCGCCGCG
>CAYTZF010000063.1:0-4199 GCA_964442265.1 uncultured Sideroxydans sp. | reverse complement strand
CACAGCGCGCCCAGCAGCGCGCTCAACACCACGGCATCCAGCAAGCCGCCCACCAGCGCGGGCGGATAATCCAGGCGGGCGGCGAGCCCGGCAATGGCCGGTTCACGATCCAGCGTCACAATGAAGAAAACCAGCACGTACACGGCACCCGACAGGATCAGCGCGCCGCTGACAATGCGATGACGGTAGAACCAGGGGTCGATGGCAATGTTGCGTTCGAGCAGAGTATCGAGATGGCGCGTGGAAATCCAGCGATTGAGCCGCGCGCCGAGTCGCTGAAAAGATTGCGGGCGGAATACGAGCAGCACACCGGCAAGCACACCGGCAAGACTGCCAAAAAGCAGGAAGATGACCACTGACTGCAGCAACCAGGATTGGATGAGCGGAGGCATGGGAGGAAAGCTCAATCCAGCCAATGATACGGCTCGGTCGGCTCAAACAGGGTGCCGACCAATTCCTTGCCCGCTTGCGGCTGTCCCAGCATCGGCGCATAGCCCAGTCGGGCATGGAATCGGATCCACTTTTTGCCGTCCTTCCCCGGCTTAAAGTTGTCGGACTGGTTAAGCACGTAGATGAGTTCGCGCGACTTGAGATCGAACATCCAGTTGCCCGGCGCGACGGTGCGCGGTGTGGGATCGTAGTACTCACCCCTGTAGTTGGGCGGCTGCTTCTGCAGCCAGTTCATCGGATTGTCGGCGGCCAGGGCGCTCAACTCCTTTTCGTTCGCCGCACCGCGCGTCATCAAGGTGCCGTAGCGCATCACCAGCGCGCTTTGCAGCGCCCCTTCCACTTGTTGCATGGCGGCCTTCTCCGCCTGTTCCTGGTAGCCCGGGATACGTACCAGGAACAGGCCCGCCAGGATCACGATAACGGTGATGACGACGATGAGTTCGATCAGAGTAAAACCTTTGGAGGATTTAGGAGCCGGGATTTTGGATTTAGCAATACCACCGGCCAGGCGTGCTGCGCATCGCCCTCCCCAAATCCTAAATCCCAATTCCTCAATCCTATCCATCAGTTATGTAGTGCCGCTTTGCCGAGGTCCCACATCGGCAGGAAGATGCCGAGGGCGAGGATGAGCACGAGCACGCCGAGCGCGACGATCATGATCGGTTCGATATTGGCGCTCAGGTTCTTGATCTCGTATTCGACTTCGCGCTCGTACATGCCGGCGACTTCAAACATCAGCCCGTCCATGTCGCCCGTTTCTTCGCCCACCGCGATCATCTGCAGCACGGTGGCATTGAACACGCCGGTGGCATTGGCGGTGCGCAGGATGCTTTCGCCGCGCTCGACGCCGTCGCGCATCTGTTCGATCTTGCTGCGCATGTATTCATTATCCACCACCATGCCCACGGTGTTGAGGGCCTGCACGATGGGAATGCCGCTCTTGAATGACAAGGCCAGACTGCGCGAGAACCGCGACAGGGTGCCTTTCATGATGATTTCGCCCGCGATCGGCAGATGCAATTTGAGACGGTCCCATTTGTAGCGCCCTTCCACCGTGTTGATCCAGGCGCGAAAAGCGACCACCGCCCCGATCAACAGCGCCAGCAGGAACGGCCATGAATTCACCATGAAATCGGAGAAGCCCATCAGTATCCGGGTCATCAGCGGCAGCTCGGTGTGGAAGCCCGCGAATACCTTGGCAAAGGCGGGAATCACGAAGAGGTTGACGATAACCAGGGCGACCGCCATGGCGACGACCACGAACATCGGGTAGCGCACCGCCGATTTGATACGCTCGCGCATGTCCTTCTCGAATTCCAGATGCTCATACAGGCGCAAAAAGGTTTGATCCAGCATGCCGGTCATTTCGCCGACCTGCACCATGCTCAGATAGAAGGGTGAAAATATCTTCGGGTGATGGCGCATCGCGGTGGACAGTTCGCGCCCGCTGTCCAGACTCTCGCGCAAGTCTTGCAGCATGGCGGTGAAAGCCGGGCTGCGCGAGGACTCCTGCAAACCCGCCAGGGCACGCATGATGGGCACCCCCGCCTTGAGCAGCGTGTACATCTGGCGCGAGAACAGCATCAGCTCCAGCGGATCCACCGTCTGCTTCTGCGACAGGCGCTGCCACAGCGTCATCTCCTGCGCCTGCGTGGTGCGCGTGTTGCGCGAAAGCTTGATTTCGGTTGGAATGATGCCGGTGTTCAGCAGTTGGTCGGCGATGACGCCGCTGTCCGCGCCTTCCAGCGTGCCCTGTATCAGTTCGCCGCCGCGGTTACTGCGGCCTTTGTAGTTGAAAACCGGCACGCTTAATCCTCGACCTGGTTGCTGATGCGCATCACTTCAGCGATGCTGGTGTGTCCCAGTTTCATTTGATGCAGGGCGGCATCGAGCAAGGTCCTGCCTTTGAGGTGATCGCGCGCAGCCTGCAGGAAGTGCGTGTTGCCTTCGTGCGCGGCGGCATCCACCAGGTCCTGTGTCATCTCCAGCATTTCGTACACGCCCATGCGGCCGTGGTAGCCGGTGCCGTTGCAGTGCGAGCAACCGCGCCCGTGCAGCAACTTACCCCAGTCGCCGCCGGCCACCCCCTCTGCCGCCAGCCACTCGGCCTCCTGCGGCGTGGGCACGTGCGCTTCGCTGCAACTTTCGCACACGCGGCGCAGCAGGCGCTGCGCCAGCACCACCTGCACCGAGGAAGCGACCATGTATTTCGGCGCGCCCATATCGACCAGGCGGAACAGCGTGCCCGCGGAATCGCGCGTGTGCAGGGTGGAGAACACCAGGTGGCCGGTCATCGCCGCGCGCATCCCGATCTGCGCCGTTTCGGCGTCGCGCATTTCGCCGACCAGGATCACGTCCGGGTCCTGGCGCAAGGCGGCGCGCAGCACTTTGGAAAAAGTGAGTTCGATCTTTTCGTTCACCTGCACCTGGTTGATCCCGGGCAGGCGATATTCCACCGGGTCTTCCACCGTGATGATCTTCTGGTCGATGGTGTTGATCTCGGCCAGACCGGCATACAGCGTGGTGGTTTTGCCCGATCCGGTCGGGCCGGTGACCAGCACCATGCCGTTGCTGCGCTGGATGATCTCGCGGAAACGCTTGAGCATTTCCGGCGGCATGCCCAGTTTGTCCAGCGTCAGGAAGCTGCCGCTCTGGTTGAGCAGACGCATCACCACCGATTCGCCGTATTGGGTGGGCATGGTGGAAATCCGCACGTCGATCGCCTGCTCGCGCACACGGATGTTGAAACGGCCATCCTGCGGCAGACGTTTCTCAGAAATGTCGAGACCGGACATCAGCTTCAGGCGCAACGCGATCGAACCCGCGATCTTGCTGTCGGCCTCGGTTTGCAGGTGCAGCGCGCCGTCGATGCGGAAGCGGATCTGTAAACGTGTTTCCTGCGGCTCGATGTGCACGTCGGAGGCACCGATCTGCACCGCATCCTCGAACATGGTCTGCAACAGCTTGACCACCGGCGCTTCTTCGGTCCCGACCGTGTCGGAGAGCGCGCCGAAATCGATGTAGCCCTCACCCAACTCTTCCGAGACCTCGCGCGCCAGACCGCTGATCTCGTCGGTACGCCGATAGACGCGGTCGATGGTCTCCAGCAACTGGCCCTCGGTGACCACCGCCACGTCGATGTCGCGTTTGAGGATGCGCGCGATTTCGTCGAAGGCGAACAGGTCGGTCGGATCGGTCATCCCGACCAACGTTGCACCATTACGTTCTTCCAGCGCCAGCGCGCGGAATCGCCGCGCCTGATTCTCGGGCAGACTGCGCACGACCTCCAGGTTGGGGTTGTAATACTTGAGATTGATGTAGGGGATGTTGAGCTGTTTGGCCAGCGCTTCGGAGATCTGGTCTTCGGTGATGAAGCCGTTATCCACCAGCACGCGCCCCACTTTTCGTCCCGTGCGCTTTTGCTGTTCCAGCACGAACTGCAGCTGTTCGAGCGAGATGAGTTTTTGCTGGACCAGCAAGTCGCCGAGGCGAACTTTTTCCGGACGCGCCATAATTCCCCCTGAAGATTTTTAGTTACGGCATAACCTGAAGGTTAGCCTGCACTGAAACTTCCGTTTTTCGAGACACCAACCGATCGGGTGCGGAAGTTAGCCGTTTTCCCTATATCTGACAAGACCTTTCACGACTTTTCACATGTTCAATGTCATTCTTTTCGAGCCCGAGATTCCGCCCAATACCGGCAACGTCATCCGCTTGTGCGCCAACACCGGTGCGCATCTGCACCTGAT
>CAYTZF010000062.1:0-4151 GCA_964442265.1 uncultured Sideroxydans sp. | reverse complement strand
GCGAAGCGATCGAACAGAGCGTCTCGCAGGGTTCGCAGACATTCGAGCAGGCACTGTACAAACTCTTCAAGTCGGGCGAAATCACCAAGGAGGAAGCCTTGCTCAACGCGGATTCCGCCAGCAACCTGGCATCGCACATCGACTATTCACAGACCAGCCAAGTCAAAGCCTACGATCCAAACGACAAACCTTCCGCTCCAGTCAGTGCGCCGTCGGCAAATTTCGACGACATCAAGCTCGACCTCAAAACACCCGGAACGAACCGATGAAGCTGTATGGCATCCCTAACTGCGGCACGGTGAAGAAAGCCCGCGTCTGGCTCGAAACGCACGGCATCGAATATGAATTCCACGATTTCAAGAAGCAAGGTGTCACTGCAACCCTGCTCTCCGGCTGGTTAAAACAGACCGGCTGGCAGCGGCTGCTGAAGAAGACCGGCCCGACCTGGGGCCAGTTGCCGGATGAGATGAAGCTCTCGATCAAGGACGATGCCTCCGCGCTGACCCTGATGCTGGAAAAACCCAATGTCATCAAACGCCCGGTGCTGGAACACGAAGGAAAAGTGCTGGCGACCGGATTCAGCGGGCAATACGACGAAAACTTGTTTGCCCGCCTCCCTCACCCCGCCCCTCTGGTGGAACAACTAGCCAATCGACCAAGCCCGCAAGCGGGCAAGTCGCTGGTTATCCCGCACGCGGGCGAGGGAGCAAACGAATAAAACAATTGCCAATCCCTGCAACCAACCACGAAAAACTCAAGTTATGAGCGACACACTTGGCTTGGCCAAACAACTTATTTCCCGCCATTCACTTACCCCGATGGACGACGGCTGTCTTGACATCATCGGCGCCCGCCTTGCGCCGCTGGATTTCAATCTGGAGAAGATGCGCCACAGCGAGGTGGACAATCTGTGGGCACGGCGCGGCGATGCTGCACCGCTCGTGTGTTTTGCCGGGCACACCGACGTGGTGCCAACCGGCCCGGTGAACAAATGGGACAGTGACCCGTTCACCCCCACCGTGCGCGACGGTATGCTGTATGGGCGCGGCGCGGCCGACATGAAAGGATCCATCGCAGCCTTCGTTACCGCCACGGAAAAATTCGTCGCGCAATTTCCGCAGCATCGCGGTTCCATCGCCCTGCTACTGACTTCGGACGAGGAAGGCATCGCGGTGGATGGCACGGTGCGCGTGGTGGAGGCGCTCGATGCGCGCGATGAGCGGCTGGATTACTGCATCGTCGGCGAACCGACCTGCGTGGCCACGCTCGGCGACACGATCAAGAACGGAAGGCGCGGTTCGCTCTCCGGCACCCTGATCGTGAAAGGTGTGCAAGGCCACATTGCCTACCCGCATCTGGTGAAAAACCCCATCCACCTCGCCGCCCCCGCCATCGCCGAACTGGCCGCGACCGTGTGGGATGCAGGCAACGAATACTTCCCGCCGACTTCCTGGCAGATCTCCAACATCCATGGCGGCACTGGGGCGACCAATGTCGTGCCGGGCACGGTGGAGATCCTGTTCAACTTCCGCCATTCCACGGCCAGCACCCCGGAATCATTGAGGTCCAGAGTGCATGCCCTCCTCGATAAGCACGGGCTTGACTACGACTTGCAATGGGAGATGTCGGGCAAACCCTATCTCACTCCGCGCGGCGATCTGGTCGATGCGGTCGCGGCTGCAATCGAACAGGTGCGGGGTATCGAGACGGAACTCTCCACCAGCGGCGGCACCTCGGACGGACGTTTCATCGCCGACATCTGCCCGCAGGTGATCGAGCTGGGGCCGCTCAACGCGACCATTCACAAACTCAACGAATGTGTGGCTGTCGCCGATCTGGATGCCTTGTCCGAGATCTATTACCTGACGCTGAAGAAGCTGCTGGCTGAAAACGAGCCCTGCCAAAGGCAAGGCGAAGTTTCGAGCTTGCGGCCATAAGGAGAGGCGCGATGGACATCAATCATTTTTCCGAGGCGAGCGCCTCGCTGCAAACGGTGCGCGATTGCTTCCGCTTCGCCATCAGCCGCTTCAATGAAGCAAAATTATTCTTCGGCCACGGCAGCGAGAACGCCTATGACGAAGCCGCCTATCTCATCCTGCACACGCTGCATCTGCCGCTCGACCAGTTGGAACCCTTCCTTGATGCGCGCCTGACCCAGTCCGAGTTGTATGAGGTGCTGAACATCATCGAAAAAAGGGTCGAGCAGCGCGTCCCCGCCGCCTACCTGACCCACCAGGCCTTCCTCGGTGATTTCAGTTTCTACGTCGATGAGCGCGTCATCGTGCCGCGCTCTTTCATCGCCGAACTGCTGCGCGAGCAACTCTTCCCTTGGCTGGAAAACCCGGAGCAGACAAGCACTGTGCTGGATCTGTGCACCGGCAGCGGCTGTCTCGCCATCCTCGCCGCCCATGCCTTTCCCTGCGCCCGGGTCGATGCCGCCGACCTTTCGCCCGATGCGCTGGACGTCGCCCGCCGCAACGTGAGCGACTACGGGCTGGAAGAGCGCATCGAGCTGATCGAATCCGACCTGTACGGCGCGCTGCAGGGCAGGAAGTACGATCTCATCATCAGCAACCCGCCCTATGTGGACGCGCCTTCGGTTGTGGCCCTGCCGCCCGAATACAAGCACGAACCGGCGCTGGCGCTGGGCAGCGGCAGCGACGGCCTGGATGCCACGCGCATCATCCTCGCCCATGCCGCAGAACATCTGAATCCGGACGGCCTGCTGGTGGTCGAGATCGGGCACAACCGCGACACGCTCGAAGCCGCCTACCCAGACCTGCCGTTCACTTGGCTGGACGTCAGCGCCGGTGATGAGTATGTATTTCTGTTACACCGGAACGACCTGTTGTAATGAGCGTCGGGCATTACGAAAACTTCCCCGTCGCCTCCATTCTCATGCCCAGGCGGCTGCGCAGACCGGTGGCGGCCATCTACCACTTCGCCCGCGCGGCGGATGACATTGCGGACGAGGGGGACCTTGGCGACGCGGAACGCCTGCGGCAACTGGATGAGTTTCGTGCTGAACTCGACCGTATCGACCAGGGTGAAAAACCCCGCACTGCACTGTTCTTCGCCCTCTCTCACCAGATCATCGCCTACGACCTGCCACTGCAACCGTTTCACGACCTGCTCGATGCCTTTTCCCAGGATGTGGTGAAGAAGCGCTATGCCGATTTCGACGATTTGCAGGACTACTGCCGCCGCTCCGCCAACCCGGTCGGCAATTTGCTGCTGCATCTGTACGACGAGGCGACACCCGTCAACCTTGCCTACTCCGATGCCATCTGCACTGCGCTGCAACTCATCAATTTCTGGCAGGATGTGACGAAGGATCGGGCCATCGGCCGCGTCTATCTGCCGCAGGATGATCTGGCGCGATTCGGCGTCAGCGAGGCGCAGATCGGCGCAGGTCGCGTGGACGACAACTGGCGCGCGCTGCTGCGGTTCGAGGTGCATCGCGCGCGCGCGATGATGCTGGAAGGCCGTCCGCTGGGTAGCATCCTCACCGGCCGGGTTGGATTGGAGATGCGCATGATCATCCAGGGCGGCTTACGCATCCTCGACAAGATCGAAGCGGCTGATTACGACGTGTTCAACCGGCGCCCCGTCTTGCGTCCGTTCGACTGGTTTATCATGCTGGCGAAGTCAGCACCCTTCTGAAAAAGCATGGATCCAAACCAATACTGCGAAGATAAGGCCAAACAAAGCGGCTCCAGCTTCACCTTAAGCTTCCGCTTCCTGCCCGAACCAAAACGGCGCGCGATGACTGCGCTGTACGCGTTCTGCCGCGAGGTGGATGATGTGGTGGACGAGTGCTCGGACGCCCATGTCGCGCGCACCACGCTCAACTGGTGGCGCGGAGAAGTCGCGGCCATCTATGGCGGCACACCGCAGCATCCGGTGTGTCAGGCGCTGGTATCTGTGGTTAAACAATTCAATCTGCCGCAGGAGCATCTGCTGGAGATCATCGACGGCATGGAGATGGACCTCGACCAGCCGCGTTACCAGGATTTCAAGTCGCTGCAACTGTACTGCTACCGCGTCGCCTCGGTGGTCGGCCTGCTCACCGTCGAGATATTCGGCTACACGGACAGGCAAACCCTGAAATACGCGCACGACCTCGGCATCGCCTTCCAGCTCACCAACAT
>CAYTZF010000061.1:0-3828 GCA_964442265.1 uncultured Sideroxydans sp. | reverse complement strand
TTGCACTGGCTGGTGTGGTTGGGGATGCGGTGGCCGGCATCGAATTCCAGCCTTCGGGTGATCTGCATGATGCGTGTCTTGAAAAAAGTGGCGCGGATTATAGCCTGAATGACGCGACGGCACGTTTGAAGGCCTGTTGCGTTGCGGCTTCGTTGCGCGGTTCGTAGCGCAGGCCGATATAGCGCGCGGCGAGGTCGTGGATGTTATCGGCGATCTCCGGCCGTGCTGCGGCGACACGATCCGCGTAGTCCTGCGGCCCCTCGTGCGGTGCGCGCGGCAATCCCGCTTTTCCCAGTTTGCGGCACAGTTTCAGCCAGGCCGTCTGCACCGGATCGCGGCTGCGCACCGCCAGCCGGCGCAACAGAATGAGGGTGAACAGGCCGACCAGGATGAAGATGCCCGCCAGCATGTTGAGCGCCATCTTTTGCCAGGTGATATCCTCCATGCCAAGGCGGGTGAGGAAAGCGAACTGTGTTTCCGGGTTGTAGCCCAGTACCCACTGGTTCCACCGGTTGGCCAGTGCATCCCAGTTGAAGCGCAACTCGCGCAGCCATTGCGGCGGATTGCGCGCCATGAACGGCAGGATGGCAGGATTGTTGACGGCGGCGGAGAGGCCGGACTGGATGCGCGCGGGGGCGATGGCGGCGGTGGGGTCGTAACGCACCCAGCCGCGCTCACGCAACCATACCTCGGCCCACGCATGGGCATCCGACTGCCGCACGATGTGGTAATTGCCCAGCGCGTTATATTCGCTGCCCTGATACCCGGTCACCACGCGCGCCGGGATGCCGGCGGCGCGCAGCAGGAACACGAAACTGCCGGCGTAATGCTCGCAGAACCCTTGTCTGGTCTGGAACAGGAATTCGTCGATGCCGTTGGCCCCGAGCAGCGGCGGCTCCAGCGTGTATTCGAAGCCGCCCTGATTGAAGTGACTCAATGCGGCGCGAACAATGGCGGCATCATCGCGCGGGTATTGCGCGCGCCACTCTTCCGCCAGTTCGCGCGTCTGCGGGTCGAGGCCGCGCGGCAGGGCGAGCGCGCGCCGCAGTTGCTGCGGCGGTTCGTTCGGATTGGCTCGGTAGCTCAAATACGAACTGGCCTGATAGCGCAGGCGCGCATTCACCGGATTGCGGCTCAGCCACTGGAAGTCCGGCGTGACATCGGCGGCGATGGAAAGCTTGCCGGGCATGTCCAGCGCGAACAGCCAGCGTTTGTTGTGCGGCTCCAGCGTGACCACGTAGTCCGCCGGATGGCTTGCGTCATGGAGTGTCGGTGCCTGCGGGGTGGCGTTAAATCCGCGCGTCCAGGTGATGCCGTCAAAATCCCACAGCACCGGCCCGCGCCAGTACATTTGATCGCGCGGCGGTATGCGACCGTCGAAGGTCACGCGGAACGCCACCGCATCGTTCAGCGACAGTTTGCTCATGCTGCCCGGCGACATGCTCTCCGACAGACCGCTGCTGGCGTAGGCGTCCTGCGGCAATCCCCACAGCGGGCCCTGCACGCGCGGGAACAGCACGAACAGGATCAGCGACAACGGGATGGCCTGCAGCAGCAGAACGCCGGCGATGCGCAGGCGCGGTTTGAAACCGAGCGAGCCGGTCTGCATGTGCACCCAGGTCGCCATGATCGCCAGCAATGTAAACAGCATGTATAGCGCGATGGGGATGCTCTGCGAATAGAAAAAATTGGTGATGATGATGAAGCAGGACAGATAAACCAGCACCATGGCATCGCGCGGCGCGCGCAGTTCCAGCAGTTTTAGTGTGGACAACAGAATCAGCAGGGTAACGCCGACCTCGCGCCCGAACAGCGAGCGGAAGGCGAGCGCGATGGCGGCGACGCTAACCAGCGCAATCCCCAGCAACAGCCAGCGCGGCGGCAATCTGCTGCCAACTCGCGCCAGGTACCCCCGCCACAGCAGCAGCGCCGCGCATTCCGCACTGACCCACAGCGGCAGATGCCCGGCATGCGGGGCGCTGACCAGCAGGATACAGGCGATCAGACCGTAGATGAGCGGGGCGGTGAGTTTCATCGCGCATCCGTTTCGAACAACGCCAACGCGCGCAGGCATTCCGCGCGATGCGACGGCCCGTGCTGCGGCGGCAATTCAAGACCGGGCAAACGCAGACCGTACATCAGTCCACGCGCCTCGGCATCCAGCACCCAGCGTGTGAGCAGTTCCAGTTTTCTTTCCTGTGCGATGTTGGGTAACTGTATCCAGTCCAGCCACAGTTGCTGTCCCTGTTGCGCGGAAAACTGCTTCACCTGCAAGCCTTGTTCGCGTGCCAGCGCCTTCCACGCGATGCGCGGCATCGCATCGCCCGCCACATAGTTGCGCAGCCCGGAAAAATCTTCGTCACCGGTTGCCATTGTTTTGCCCGCACCCTCCTGCGCCGAGGTGGCAGGCAAAGGTTGCGGCGCGGCGGGCCTGGGATAGACCAGCGCCCGCACGTCGAAATGGATATAGCTCCACGCGTGAAAAAGACCGAGCGGGAAACGGGTGTAGAGCGGCAATCTGCCACTGTCCAGCCAGCCGCGGCGGGTGGCCGGGATGGCAAGTTCGATCGGGGTGGAACAGAGCGCAGGCAGGTCGAACACGGTCTCGTGACCTTCGTCATCACGCAAATGGATCTGGTGGCGGGCCAGATTGCCGGGGTTGTTGAAATGAAAAATGAAGCGCGCCTGTTCCCCCGCAAATACCGGCTCGATATGGCCGGCATGGATCTCCAGTTGCGCCAGATTGCGGAACGCGTACAACATCGACAAACCGCCGCTGGTGGCGAGCAGGAAAGTGAGCACATAGCCCAGGCTCAGGTTGTAGTTGATGTCGCCCAGCAGCATCAGCACCAGCACGAAGGCGAAGCCGAAGAACTGGCGCGTGAGCAGGATGTAGATGCGGCGCTGGTTGAGCACCAGGGTGCCGCTCTCGACGGTGCGGCGGAACGCCCAGTTGCGGAATTTTTGTTTGAATGCGCCGAACACGTGCGGAAAGATTATTTTCCGAACAGTTTCGCAAGCACTGCATCCCGCGTTGTGCCGTGGTGCGCTGCCACCTCGGCGAGGATGGCAGCCAGCGTGCCGATGCGGAGCGGGTCGTGCAGGGGAATGGTGAGGTGATGCGCTTCCGGCGATGGGCAAGTCAACCGCACATGGCTGCCGGTTTGCCGGGTGGGCTGATAGCCGAGTTGCTCCAGGGATTTGATGAGTTGCGCGCCAGTCAGATTGCGGGGCAGCTTCATACCGCGACCAACTCCTCGCGCGTGAAATGCAGGCGGATGATCCTGGGTGTATTGCCTTCATTGAAATGGCATTTGACCGCATCGCGCACTTGCCGGTGCAGGCTTTCGATGTCGTCCGCCTCCGTGAAGATGGACTCGCCCAACGCGCGCGCCGTCAGTCCGCCTTCCGGTGCTTCTTCAACGATAAACATGATTTCATTCATGGCTGACCTTTCAAGTACGTTGGGCATTGGCATTCTAACACCCCGGCCATCAGGGAATGGTCACGGCCGCAATCAGTTCGCGCGCCAATTTCTCCCCGTCCGATGCGTTGATGTCCTGCACGGATTGCAGGCGGTGGCTGGCGACGCCGGGCAACACGGCTTGCACATCCTCCGGGATGACGGCGTTGCGACCAGCGAGCAGCGCCCAGGCGCGGGCGGCGGCGACCAGTGCCAGTCCGGCACGCGGGCTTAAGCCATGCACGAAACGCGCCGATTCGCGCGTGTGGCGCAGGATGGCCTGCACGTAATCGAGCAGGGCGGGCGCGACGAAGACCTAGCGCACCTGTTGCTGCAAGGCGAACAATTCGGCATTTTCCATTTGC
>CAYTZF010000060.1:0-2903 GCA_964442265.1 uncultured Sideroxydans sp. | reverse complement strand
TGCGGGCAAGTCGAGCGCCATCAATACCCTGGCCAACCATGTTCGGCTGGCCTTCACCAGTAAAACGCCGGGGCGCACCCAGCACCTCAATTATTTCGACTTGGGCGATAACCGCTTTCTGGTGGATCTGCCCGGTTACGGTTATGCCAAAGTGCCGCCGGACGTGCAGGCGCACTGGGAACATCTGTTGAGTCAGTACTTGCAAACGCGGGCTGAACTATGCGGATTGGTGGTCATCATGGATGCGCGCCACCCGCTGACCGAGCGCGATCAGGGTATGCTGGACTGGTTCGCCCCGACCGGCAAACCGGTGCATATCCTGCTGACCAAGTCCGACAAGTTGAGCAGGCAACAGGCAACCAAGACCCTGCGCGAGGTGAATGAGTTTCTCGGTGAACACTTCCCGCACTGCTCGGCGCAACTCTTTTCCAGCCTGAAAAAAGTCGGGATGGACGAAGCCGAAGGCGTTATCAGCGGCTGGTTGCGGGAATGAGTAAGGGCGTTTCTGAAAAGTGCCCAAAAAAAATGCCCCTGAATCAAAGGGGATAGATTCAGGGGCAAAAGTCTTTACGAGGTAAAGACGCCCGCTCAGGGAGGAGAAACGGGAAGCAGCTTTCGCTACTCGCACGCTCTGACGGGGCTATGCGAAAATAGTTCCATTACTTTACTAATTTGTTGGGAATCGCCATGCAAATACTCGGACAATATCCTCACTCACGCATGCGCCGGATGCGCCATGACCCGTTTTCACGGGACTTAATGCGAGAGCACATACTCACTTCGGCAGATTTTATCTACCCGGTCTTCGTACTCGAGGGGACAAACCGGGTGGAGGATGTCAAGTCCATGCCGGGGGTACAGCGCAAGACCCTTGACCTGTTGCTGAAAGATGCCGAGGAATGCGTCAAGCTGGGTATCCCGGTGATGGCACTGTTTCCGGTGATCGATGCGCCGCTGAAAACTCTGGATGCGCGCGAGGCGTACAACGAGGATGGCCTGGCGCCGCGCACGGTGGCAGTTTTGAAAAAGGAATTTCCCGAGCTTGGCGTGATGACCGACGTCGCCCTCGATCCCTACACCAGCCACGGACAGGACGGTCTGATCGACGACAGCGGCTATGTGCTGAACGATGAGACTATCGCCGTGCTGACCCGGCAGGCGCAATGTCATGCTGCCGCCGGGGCAGACATCGTCGCGCCTTCCGACATGATGGACGGGCGCATCGGTGCGGTGCGCGCGGCGCTGGATGCCGACAAGCGCATCCACACCCGCATCATGGCCTATTCAGCCAAGTACGCCTCCAGCTTCTACGGCCCGTTCCGCGATGCGGTCGGCTCCAGCGGCAACCTGGGCGCGGGCAACAAATACACTTACCAGATGGATCCGGCCAATTCCGACGAAGCGCTGTGGGAGGTCGGGCTCGACCTGCAGGAAGGGGCGGACATGGTGATGGTCAAGCCGGGCATGCACTACCTCGACATCGTGCGGCGGGTGAAGGATGAGTTCAAAGCGCCGACTTTTGTCTATCAGGTCAGCGGCGAATACGCCATGCTTAAAGCCGCCGCGCTGAACGGCTGGCTGAACGAGGAAGCGTGCGTGCTGGAAGCGCTGCTGGCCTGCAAGCGTGCCGGCGCCGACGGCATTCTGACTTACTTCGCGCTGGATGCGGCGCGGTGGTTGAAATCAGGCGGCCAATAACCCTTCCACGGCGGCAATATCGGCATGGGTTTCCGGATGACGGCTGCCGCTGTGGCGTGCGTTTTCGGGTAGCACGATGAGATGGATCCGGGTTCCCGTTTCACTGCTCAGGGTGTAGCTTGGCACGGTTTCATCGCGACCGCCGATTTTAGCCATCCATTCACCGTCCTCGAATTCCAGATTGTGCTTGAGTAGAAACAGCAGAACAGCCTTGGCATCGTCGCTGAACAGGATCAGGTTGATATCGGAGTTGTGGCCGGCACTTCCGCTCAATACCGATCCGGTCAGATAGGGATGAAAGGGTTCCAGTTGCCGCATGGCAGCGAGCGCCTCCTGGCGCAACTGGCGCAGGTTTTGCGGATGATCATGCTGCGGGAAGAGCGCCCGGTAGCTGTGCAGCGCCGCTTCGACTTCTTCATTACTGGGCAAATGTTGCGTTTCAAGTGCGCCGAGTTGCTTCGCCGCTTTGCGCTTGGCAAAAGAAAAATCCGTGATGCCGCCCTCGAACATTAACTTGGCCGCTTGTTGCGCGAGTTGTTCGCGCATCAGGTTGCGGTGGGGCAAGGGTGGCTTGCGCATCAGAAGAGCTGATCGCTGTCTTTTTCGGTGGGCTTGAAAAGATCAGGCAGGAAACTATTCCTTTCCGGCGGCAGAAATTCTTCGTAGAAATATTCGATTCTTTCCCCCGCCGGATCGCGCAAGCCTTCCTCATTGATGCGCGCTGTGACGATGCCGGGCGGCACCAGATATTCAATTTGCGGCTCGTCCTTGAGGATTTTGCCCATATAGTCCATCCAGATCGGCAATGCGGCACCTCCGCCGGTTTCCTTTTCGCCCAGACTGTGCGGGTTGTCATACCCGACCCAGGTGATGGCAACCACTGTGGGATGGAAACCGCAGAACCAGGCGTCCATCGACTCGCTGGTAGTGCCGGTCTTGCCCGCGAGGTCTTGCCGGCCCAGTGCCATCGCGCGGATCGCGGTGCCGTGCTTGACCACATCCTGCAACATATTGACCATGGTGAAAGTATTGCGGATATCCAGTATCTGTTCCGCATCTTTCCCGGCCACGACGGGTACGGTTTCACTGATCAGGTTGCCTTGTCCGTCTTCAATGCGCTGGATCAGATAAGGATTGATCCGATAACCGCCGTTGGCAAACACGGCGTAGCCGCCCAACATCTGCCAGGGCGTAACCGAGACCGC
>CAYTZF010000059.1:0-4492 GCA_964442265.1 uncultured Sideroxydans sp. | reverse complement strand
CCTGATCTCCATGCAGGACGGCGCGTCTGCCGAACAAGTGGGCAGCCAGATCAAACTGCTGATGCGCGAGCGGCGCAAACTGGCGGACAACGAGGACGACGACTTCAATGTGCTGGACACCAAGGAAATCGCCAAAACCCTCTCCGGCACCATCGGCACCATGACCGCCCTGCTCGGCGCGGTCGCCGCCGTCAGCCTGCTGGTGGGCGGCATCGGCATCATGAACATCATGCTGGTGTCGGTGACGGAACGTACAAGAGAAATCGGCATCCGCCTCGCCATCGGCGCGCTGGAAAAGGAAGTGCTGATGCAGTTCCTCACCGAAGCGGTCGTGCTGTCCGCGCTCGGCGGCCTGATAGGATTACTGCTCGCCTTCGTCGCCTGCTACAGCCTGGCCAACCTGCTGGCGCTGCCCTTCCTGTTCAGCCCCGGCATCAACCTGCTCGCCTTCGCCTTCTCCGCCGCCATCGGCGTCATCTTCGGCTACATCCCCGCACGGCGTGCGGCACAGCTCGATCCGATTGAAGCGTTGAGGCATGAGTGACGGGGGGTTGGTAATGTGGATGGCCGGGATTCGGCCATTGCGGACGCAGGCTTTAAATATGCGAACGTCTGTTATGCCTTCCTCACCAGACTCAGATTTAGAGTGCAACACCAACCTCAGCACTCCTTTGCCAAGGTCAGCCAGGCTAAATGGTTGCTAGTAACGTGAAGTGGGATGGCGGTAGTCTGCGCTAAATCGGTTTGCTATCCAGTTCGAGACATTCCCTCGCAATACTACCTATCCTCGAATGACTTGAGAGTCAGCCACCAAGCAATCCACGAAAGCCCCCCAGCAATCAACAAAGACTCATCGTGCATGGTGCCTGTGGTTTTCGTGACATAAATCAGTAAGTGATAGCCGACAAATGTAGCGGCAGCCACCATGATTGCTGCATTGTTTGACCTTTCAATGGAATCGGCTCGTATTGCATCCAGAGCGTTAAAACGTTGTTGAGATTTTGAATGTAGCGAAGAAGCGGAAAGTATTCCTGAGGTCTTCATTCTAGCTAAATTTTCCAAGCCAATTGAACCAACTTTGTCTTTGTAGTAACCGTCGTCATAAGCCTGGAAATAATAGTCAGCTGCCTCACCGTATAGTTCTCGATCATACAATATCGTACCGAGAGCATCGCATAACTGGCCTTTGCTATATCTGTCAAATTGATGAGCGTCGTCATTAAGATATTGTCGGAGCAAGAATTCATTCTGGAGAAGTGGCGTATTACCCACAGCACTTTGAGGTTTGTCATCACAATATAGAAGTTCAGCCTCCTTCTGTGCTGAAGAATCGCCTTGGTCTGCAGCCTTACGAAATAAGTCATACGCCTGTACATTATCTTTAGATACTCCTTTGCCATCCCTGAAGAATTCACCCAATATTTTTTGGGAATATGCATCGTCTTGATCTGCTGCCATGCGAAACCATTTTGCAGATTGCTCACTAGCCCCTGGCATCCCCTTTCCGTATTTGTAAAAGTCCCCCAGAGACCTTTGCGCATGTATTACCCCACTATTGGCGGCATCAAAAATCTGCCCAAGACTTTGCGGAATGCCCTTTGCATTCACCATCGCTTCAAGTATCTTCTGAGCGAAGAAGTCTCCTCGATCCGCAGATTGTTTAATCCAATGTAAAGCCATCGTATAGTCCTGTGGCAGACCCCTACCATCTGTGTATAGAAATCCGAGTAACCTTTGTGAATTACGTTCTCCCTGTACGGCAGCTTTACGTATCCAATATTCAGCCAGCGAATCATCTTGCGGCACACCCTTGCCGTGCAAGTAAAGGCTACCTAAAGTGCCCTGTGCTTCTGCATGCCCCTGATCAGCTGATTTTGCAAACCAGTGGGCTGCCTCCGCTTCGTCAGAAGGATTGCCATAAAGCAATCTGAGCCCATATAAAAATTGATCTTTAGCTTCCGTGAAATGTTCGATAGGTCGGTTTTGATTAGACATGGCTATCACCTTAACTGGGTAGAGTCATACTATGACAGTAAAATACATCCACCTCATCTTCTAGCATCGCCGTATTGTGACTTCCGAAAGAATTATTCTCGTGTCACTAACAAGTGGCAACTCACCTAAGTGCTGCACAAAAACAGCCACTTCATCCGCGTAAAATGAGCATCAGTACACTGTAACAGCTTTCCAATCTCCTTCTTTGTGCACCCTCGTAGGGAACTGAAAAAACCTATTTCCATAGCGACTCTTATTAATAATTGTCTTTGTCACAAACTGCACGGTCTCACCAGATTTTGTCGTTACTGTTAGCCAGCTTTGTTTCCACAGATCACCACTAAGATTTAGCGAAACCACCACGCTGTTTGGAAATTTGTCACAAATTTTCTGCACAATTTTATCGGCATACCTTTCAAAGTCACTGGAAGCTTGAAATTTTGCAGATTGCTCAACTTTTAGTACCAGCGCCTTATCGACTTCCACTACCCATTTAGAGCCGTCAATTACTCCAGGTGTTGTGAATTTTCGAACGAACTGGCGCTTGGAAACAGGAGTAATGGAATGCAGATCCATTCCATTTCCTTCCAACTCGTAAATGCATTGACTGATGCCATCTTTCATCATATTTACGCATTGCTTCTGAAACTTTTCGAGTATCGGATTCAGTAACTCACAAATAAGCCTTCTCATTTCGCTTTCTTGCTGTACGTCTGGACTCAACATTATTCCTCCTGAAAAATGAATTAATGACGAAGTCCGTATGATGTGATGAATGCCACAGAAAGTCAAAATACTATTTCGAAACAGTATGTTGCTAGAATATTTAGTATTTTGCTGAGCGATAATAAAGACGACATAGTGAATTAGAGGATTGAGCGGGATGGTAGCTATTCCAAACAGCTATTCCCCTTGCGTTAATAGACGACGCATTACTTACTCGCTGCATTCCAGATATTTCGATTGGTAGTATTGAGCGGCATAAATAGGGCACATAGTAGACGTAAGGTTATTACGCTCCCAAAGACTGCTATGACCGATAACCTGCCGGTCAGATCAACGTTCCCAGCCGTCTGCTGACAATCCAGTCCGCTCAAACCAAGCTCAACTCTCCCCCGGACGCCGGTACACCGGGTAATTTCCGGTGCTGTTGCCGGGGCGGAACGCGGCCCATTTGCGCGAGCTTTCCAGGCTGGCCAGTTTGTCATCCGCGCGCACGCCGTGGCGGTTGGGGAAATATCCGTCAAGCCAGCGCACGATGGGCATGAATTCCTGGCGCTCTTTGGCGCTGTCGTTCTCGTCCAGCTCGAAGATACCCATGCCCTGCTCCGCCGACTGCAGATAGATTTCGCTGTCACTGAGACTGGTAAGGAAAGGCATTTTGAGGGAGGTGAGGAAACGCTCCAGCGCGCTGTAGGCGGCATTGGAACGGTTGCGCACGCGGCTGGCGACGACGGCCATGCGCGCGTTGGCGGTGCGCGCGCCGCCGACCAGAAACAAATCCTTGATGAAGTCGGCGGAGGCGCGGATGTCGATCGGCGAAGGTGCGACCGGAATCAGGATGTAGTTCGCCTTGCGCACCAGTTCCTTCAACAACAATCCGCCGATCCCGGCCGGCGCGTCGATCAGCAGCACTTCGGTTTCCGGTGGCACCCATCCCTGGCGGCTGCCGAGACGGATATTGCCTTTGGGGGGCGCGCCGTTGGCGGCCTGGATGACGGGGAGATTTTTGGGGCGCGCTTGCAGCCAGTGCAGGCTGGAACCTTGCGGGTCGTAATCGATGATGGCCGTGCGGCTCTGGCGCGCGGCGTAATAGCTGGCGAGGTTGGTGGTCAGTGTGGTCTTGCCCGATCCGCCTTTGGAATTGATCACCAGTATGGTTAGCACCTCATGCTCCCTGTTCTCCTGTGTTGCCCAGCGCTTTCACGCCGCTCCACTGGCGCCGGCTGACCGGCAGCCGTTCATCCAGCCCGTGCAGCTTCAACAGCCAGCCACTCTCGCCTTCCTCGCCGCCCTTCTCGAAGCCGGCGACCGCCGCTTTCGCCACCAGACAACTGCGGTGGATGCGCACGAAGCGCGCAGCATATTCCTTTTCCAGCGCGGTCAGCGCCTCCTCGATCAGATATTCGCGCTGCGCGGTGCGCACCGTGACGTATTTCATTTCCGCGCGCAGATAAATGACTTCTTCGATGGGCACCAGGATGATCCGGCCGCGTTCGTGCACCGACAGATGGCTGCGCGCTTCCGGCATCAGTTCCTGCAAGACCTCGGTGCGAATCGGCACCGTATCGCGCGCGCGCGTCAACGCTTCGAACAGGCGGCCGAGGCGGATGGGTTTGAGCAGGTAGTCGATGGCGCGCCGCTCAAATGCCTGAATCGCATACGCATCGTACGCGGTGGTGAAAATGATGACCGGCGGATGCTCGAGTTTGTTCAGGTGTTGCGCCAGTTCCAGCCCGTCCATCTGCGGCATGCGAATGTCGAGCAGCACCACTTC
>CAYTZF010000058.1:0-2993 GCA_964442265.1 uncultured Sideroxydans sp. | reverse complement strand
GTCGGCCAGGGTATAGGCCGGAATCTTGATGCCCAGCGTGTTCGCTTCATCGTTATCCATGAATTGCGAGCCGGCATAATTGAGCGCGGCATTCAGCCGGGTTTGTTCGTTCAGCGCCCAGGATGCGCCCAGATTGACTTTCTGCTTTGACACCAGCGGCACGCGCTTGCCGCCGATATCGACATTGGTTTGGGTAAAGCCACTCCCCGGCAGCACCCCGGACAGAAAACGCGCATCGGTGTAGGTGTAGGCCGCATTCAGCCCGAACTGTGGCATCACTTGCCATTTTCCTTCCAACTCGACCCCCTGGCGGCGCGAAGGCGGCAGGTTGGTGTTGCCGATACCGGAGCTGAACGCATCCAGGTGAATTTCGTTGTGTACCCGGTTGCGGAATGCGGTGACACGCCAATTGCCGTCCGGCAAATGCTGGTCGACACCCAACTCCCCCCCGTCGGCGGTCTGCGGCCGCAGGAACTGAAACTGGTTGGTGAACGCCGGGCCGAATTCGTAGATTTCATCCACGTTGGCGAAGCGGAAACTGCGCCCGAACTTGCCGTTCAGCGCAATGCCCGATTCAAGCTGATGGCGCAAACCAAGCTCGTAGGCATTTTTTGTGGTGGCAAACGACCCGGCGGGGGCGGCTGAACCGAAGAATGCGCCCGGCGCCGCAGGATCGTAACTGTCGCCGCCGCGCATCCGGATGTGCTCGGTGCGCCAGCCGGCCAGCAGTGTCGTGGCGGCGGTCAGGCGCGCGGTGTTTTGCAGATACAGCGCATCGTTGTGCTGCGTCATCCCAACCCGGTTGATTGGCTGGCCGATATTGGCCGGGGCATTCGAGATGTCGAGCGCATAATCCCAGCGATACACATCCACCCCCGCCACCAGCGTACTGCCTGCCCCAGCTTGATATGGGATGCGCACGCGCGGCGTAAACGAATTCACACTCAAGTCGCTCTCGCGGTAATTCGGGAACCCGCCAAAATCAAAAAAAGATTTCTGTTTCTTGTCGCGCCACGCCACCCCGAGATTGATCTCCGCGCCCGCCCACTCGCGCTGCCATTCCAGCGCAATCCGATCACCGTCCCGGCTGGCATAGTCGAGCGGCGTGGAAGTGCCGCGCGGATCGCTTGCCACCTCGTTGATACCCAGCGCCGGTTGCACCGTGCGCGCCCCCGGCAGACGGATGTCCTGCCGGTCGATGCCGAGCTTGAGCACCAGTTCCCCCGCGTCATTCAGCCAGCGCAGATCACCCTGCGCATTGGTTTGCTCATTGCGGTTGTTGAAGCGATAACCGTCTGCCTGCGCTTTGCTCGCGCTCAACTCAATGCCGGTGCCTGCGGAAAAATAACTGCCGCCCACCATCGCCTCACGCGCGCCATAACGGCCCGCTTTCAGATCGACCCCGCCATGTCCGCCCTGTTGCGCGGCCGGACTTGTGATGAGGTTAATGACCCCGCCGGTCGCGCCCGCGCCGTACAACACGGCACCGCTGCCGCGCATGATTTCAATCCGCTCGACGGCGGACAATGCCACCGAGGACCACTGCACGCCGGACAGATCCGGATCGGTAACAGGGCGGCCATCCAGCAAAATCAGCACATTCTGGCCCGCCGCCGCGCCAAATCCGCGCATGTCCACTGTCGCGGCAGCGGCATTGTTGCCAAACAAATCCCGGCTTGAGATGCCGGCCACTGTGGACAGCAGTTCCGGCAGGGTGCGCGCGCTGCTGTGCCGGATATCCTGCCGGCTAATGACGGTCATATTGAGCGGCTTGTCCGCCAATGCTTCCGCAAAACGGCTGGCCGTCACCACCACCTCGTCCAGACTGTCACTTGCGGCACAGGCAATAGAAGACACCGCACACAGCAGTGCGGCAATAAGTTTTTTCTGTTTCATTTGGATTTTTCCCGAATACGTTCCAAGCGACCCCGCTGGAACATTGAACAAAATCAGGAAAGCGGCGGGAAGTTACAGAATGAACCTGGGAATACGGGCATCCATGCGCCCCACGCGCATTTCCTGAACCTGCTTCCTGGCCGGTATCCGGGCTCACAAGTCTTGATTCGTCGCCTTCCCATGCATATCGCACAGTGGCATATCGACGAACCCGCACTTGCTTACCGTTGCGGGGGCAGCACAGGGTTTGGAATATTTCCGCACCTGTTTCCCGTTTAACTGCGAGGCTTTTACCTCGCTGCACCTTGAAGCGGGGAGGATTGTAGCAGACCGGCCACCATCAGGTACCATGCCAGACTGCTCCGATAATTCCAATTCACTTGCAAAACATCCTGTTATCAATTGACTTAACAGGGATTTGAATTCTATAGTTCGCCCATGCAAAGCGAACTCGACGCTCTCGAACAAAAATTGACGCAGTTGGTGCAACTGGCCCAGCGTCTGCGCGCGGAGAATTTGCAATTGCGCCAGCATGTCGCGGCGGCGGTCAGCGAACAAAGAAAAAATCAGGACAAGCTGAACCAGGCCGCGCAGCGGATCGAGAAAATCCTCGAACATCTTCCCGCGGAATCCGCATGAGCCCGGCCAACACCAGTTTCATCGATGTGAACATCCTCGACCGCGAATTCCGAGTCGCCTGTCCGCCGGACGAGCGCGCTGAATTGCTGGATGCGGTTGCCTATCTGGACCAGAAGATGCGCGAGATCCGCGACGCGGGCAAGATCGCCTCGGTCGAGCGCATCGCCATCATGGCGGCGCTCAACATCGCGCACGAACTGTTGACCACCCGCCTCGGTGGCGGCTTCGACCTCGCCGCGTTCAAGCACAGAACACAGGCGATGCAAAAGATCATCGACGCGACGCTGGCAGAGCAGGACGAGTTGTTCTAGAATCAGGCCGTGTCCCCTGCAGTGTTCGTCAGATTCATCATTCTTTGAACCAATGAGCTAACGCTTAGGTTGCGCCCCACTTTAACCACTGTTGTGAGTGTCCCTAGCGGATGCACCTGATGTGGCCGGGAACCGACCCACTTGAAC
>CAYTZF010000057.1:0-3029 GCA_964442265.1 uncultured Sideroxydans sp. | reverse complement strand
GCGCAACTCGCCGGTCAAAGCCAGCTCACCGGCAAATTCGTATTCATTCAGTTTGTTGGCGGGGATTTGCCCGGAGGCGGCGAGAATGCCGAGCGCGATCGGCAAGTCAAAGCGTCCACTCTCCTTGGGCAGGTCGGCCGGCGCGAGATTGACCGTGATGCGGCGCGCGGGGAATTCGAACTGGCAATTCTGCAGGGCGGCGCGCACGCGGTCCTTGCTTTCCTTCACCTCGGTTTCCGGCAAGCCGACGATGGTGAATTGCGGAAGACCGTTGGCAAGGTGCACCTCGACCGTGACCAGCGCCGCTTCCATGCCGGACAGCGCGCGACTGTAGAGGACGGCGAGTCCCATCAGTCTGTCATTCCGGCGCAGGCCGGGATCCAGCAAAACCAAACAAGACCACGCAGTGGGCTACATCTCGGTTTTGTACCGCTACGCGGGGCATATTTAATTAACTGGATTCCGGCCTGCGCCGGATAACCAGCCACTTGCCAGCTTGCTGGCTTAGTGGATTGGCTAGTAGTTCCATCAATGACGCGGTGGCGGAACATTACTTTGTCGTTTCCAGTTCGGCCAAGCGCGCTTCCATCTTGTCCAGCCGCGCCGCCAGCACCTCGTATTCCTCGCGCGTGACCAGGTCGAGTTTGGAGAATCCCTGCGCGAGCAGCGAGCGGGCGTTCTTCTCGAAGTCCTTGGCCGGGCTGTTGGCGACTGCTTCATTCAATTTCGCTGACATCTCTTCAAAGAATTTTTTGTTCAACATCTTTAATTTCCTCTGATTAACGGTGTCCCGGCAGTGTACCAAAATCCTTTGCACCAACACGGTGCACATATCCCGTGATCCGCGCCCTGCCGGTGCATTCTGCTTTTCGTTGATTGCCTCCTCAAGACATCCGAAAGCCTGTTCTTATGGCATTTACAAGAGTTGGCACGCTAGCTGCTTAAAGAGGGGCGTGGATGCTTTTGTCCCGCCTTGAAACTTAACGAAAGGAAATATCATGCTTAAGAAAAAACTGCTTGTTGTTGCGCTGGCTGCCTCGTTCGCCGCATCCGCTGCCGCCGAAGACCTGACGTTCAGCTCGAACGTGGCGATCACCAGCGACTACCTGTTCCGCGGCATCTCGCAAACCGGGACCAATCCGGCGCTCCAAGGCGGTTTTGATGCTGCCCATGCCAGCGGTCTGTATGCCGGCGTGTGGGGGTCCAACATCAGCTGGCTCAGCGATGCCGGTGTGGCCACCCGCGCCAGTGTCGAGTTGGATACCTATGTCGGTTTTAGCGGCAGCTATGCCGAAGACTTCACCTATGACGTGGGCTACCTGCGTTACAACTATCCGGGCAGCTACGGTGGTGCAGTCAAGGCCGACACGGATGAGCTGTATGGTGCAGTCGGCTACAAGTGGGTGACCGTCAAATACTCCTACAGCCTGGGTGACACGTTTGGCGTCAATGATGCGAGCGGTACCGATTACCTCGAGCTCAATGCCAGTTTGCCGCTGGCCGATTTGGGTATCGCTGATACCGGTATCACTTTCAGTGCGCACTTGGGACGCCAGGAATACAGCGGGGCGAATAAGGGCGCCGGTGCGACCAGCCTGAGCTACACCGATTACAAACTGGAGGCTTCCAAGGACTTCGGCGGATACGTGTTTGCTCTGGCCTACAGCGATACCAATGCCAGTGCAGCCTACACGGTGCTGGGCAAGGATCTGGGACAAAGCACAGCCGTGGCTTCCCTGAGCCGCTCGTTCTAATCCACAGCGGGGCGGTTCACCGCCCCGCCCACAAAGGAGAGTCATGATGAAAATGGTCACCGCAATCATCAAGCCGTTCAAGCTGGACGAAGTGCGTGAAGCGCTGTCCGCGATGGACGTGCAAGGCATCACCGTTACCGAGATCAAAGGTTTCGGCCGCCAAAAGGGCCACACCGAGCTGTATCGCGGCGCGGAATATGTGGTGGATTTCCTGCCCAAGATCAAACTGGAAGCCGCGATCAAGGACGACCAGCTGGAGCGCGTGATCGAGGCGATCGAGAAGACTGCCCAAACCGGCAAGATCGGTGACGGCAAGATCTTCGTGCAAGACCTCGAACAAGTGATCCGCATCCGCACCGGCGAAGTCGGTCCGGAAGCCCTTTAAGGAGAATGAAAATGAAAACGGAACGTAGTGGAGTTTCGGCGAAGGCTAACGCTCGCGAATGCGAGGGTTATGCCGTAACCAAGAAGTTCGTTTGGATGTTCATGCTGCTGGCCGTGATGTTCGGCGCAGTCAGCCCCTCGTTTGCCGAGGAAACAATGCCGGCAGCAGAAGCTGTGATGGCGACCACTGATGCGGCCGCCGCTGTGGCATCCGCCCCCGTGCCCGACAAGGGAGACACCACCTGGATGATGCTGTCCACGCTGCTGGTGATCCTGATGATCGTGCCGGGTCTGTCCCTGTTCTACGGCGGCCTGGTGCGCGCCAAGAACATGCTGTCCGTTCTGTCGCAAGTGTTCGGCATCTTCGCGCTGATCTCCATCCTGTGGGTGATCTATGGTTACTCGCTGGCTTTTGGCGACGGCGGCTCGATGAACTGGATGATCGGCGACACCTCGAAGTTCTTCCTGTCCGGCATGACGGGTGACAGCACGGCAGCGACCTTCACCGACGGCGTGGTGATCCCCGAGTTCACCTTCGTGGCCTTCCAACTGACCTTCGCGGCGATCACCACCGCGCTGATCATCGGCGGCTTTGCAGAGCGCATCAAGTTCGGTGCCCTGATGGTTTTCTCTGCCCTGTGGTTCACCTTCAGCTACCTGCCGATCGCGCACATGGTGTGGGCAACCGGCGGCTACCTGTTCGAGAAAGGCGCGCTGGACTTCGCCGGCGGCACCGTGGTGCACATCAACGCCGGTATCGCGGCACTGGTGGGCGCACTGGTGATCGGCAAGCGCATCGGTTTCGGCAAAGAGCCGATGGCACCGCATAACCTGCCGATGACCATGATCGGTGCATCCCTGCTGTGGGTGGGCTGGTTCGGCTTCAACGCC
>CAYTZF010000056.1:0-2438 GCA_964442265.1 uncultured Sideroxydans sp. | reverse complement strand
GCCGCCCAGCGCCATTTGTTGCAGGGTGAACAGCGCGACATGGGCGCATTGCGCATCTTGCCGGCGCAACAATAGATCGAGTTCGGCCGGATGCAAGAACTTGGGCGAGTCGCCGAAGCCGCCATGAACGGGGTCGAAATTCTGTTGCAGTTGTTGCGCGGCCAATGGGATGGGCGCATGGGTTAAGGTGACCGTTTGATTGTTCTTTTCCGGTTGCCAGGCGGCGAGGGCGGCGATGATTTGCCGTCCCTGCGCGGCCAGCTCGCCGCGTTTTTCGCGGTAGGCGGAGGCGACCCGCACTAAAAGCTCGGGAAAGCCGGGCAGACCGTAGCATGCCTGTTTGGGAAAGTAGGTGCCGCTGTAGAACGGCGTGCCGTCCGGCGCGAGGAACAGGGTCAGCGGCCAGCCGCCGCTGCGGCGCGCCAACAGGTAGTGTGCGTTCTGGTAAATCTGGTCGAGGTCGGGGCGTTCTTCTCGGTCCACTTTGATGTTGATGAAGTGTTGGTTCATCACCGCCGCGACCTCTTCGTCCTCGAACGATTCGTGCGCCATGACGTGGCACCAGTGGCAGGCGGAGTAACCGATGGAGAGGAGGATGGGTTTGTCCTGTGTGCGGGCGAGTTGCAGGGTCGCGGGGTTCCACGGATGCCAGTTCACCGGATTGTCGGCGTGCTGGAGCAGGTAGGGGCTGGTTTCGTGGATGAGTGCGTTGGTCATTTAAGCAGGGGGAGCAGGGCGTGGAGGATGTTTTGCATGATACGGGGTTGCGCGCTCGCGTCCGGATGCAAATTGTCGGTCTGGAACTGTTCCGGCGCGATGCCGTCGAGCATGAAGGGCAGACGCTCGATGCGATATTTTTTTGCCAGCGCCGGGTAGAGCGCCGCAAATTGCCGCGTGTAGTCCGGCCCGTAATTGGGCGGCAGGCGCATGCCGAGAAGGAGAATCTTGGCCCGGGCACGCTGAATGCGCTCGATGATTTGCCCCAGATTGTGTTCTGTCGCGCTGAGCGGGGTGCCGCGCAGACCGTCGTTCGCGCCGAGTTCGAGGATGACGATGGCGGGGCGGTGCCGGCGCAACGCCTGGTCGATGCGGCGCAATCCGCCCGCCGTGGTTTCGCCGCTGAGGCTGGCGTTTACCACGGCGAATTGCGGATGGGTTTCGGCCAATTCGGATTGCAGGTGATTGACCCACGAATCGGTGCGCGCAATGCCGTAGCCGGCTGATAAACTGTCGCCGAAGACGAGAATGTTTTGCACGGCGCGGGCGTTGCCCGACAAGGCGAGCAACAAAAGACAAATCATGGCGGGGAGTTTCATGGGTGCAATTGTGCAGGCAGCAGGACTGGGCAAGCAAGTTTTAAGCGGCGATCAGCCGCTGCTTATTTTGCATGATGTGAATTTTGCCGTGGCGGCGGGCGAGAGTCTGGCCATTGTGGGCGCTTCCGGTTCGGGCAAGTCCACTTTGCTGGGTTTGCTCGCCGGGCTTGATTTGCCGAGCAGCGGCAGCGTGCGCTTGAACGGGATTGATCTGTTCGCGCTGGACGAGGACGGGCGGGCGCGCTTGCGCGGCGAGTTGGCGGGTTTTGTGTTCCAGTCTTTTCAATTGTTGCCGGCGCTGAATGCGCTGGAAAATGTCATGTTGCCGCTGGAGCTGGCGGGGGTGAAAGAGGCGCGGGAACGGGCGCTGCTGTCGTTGCGCCAGGTCGGCTTGGAGGCGCGCGCGCAACACCGGCCGCAGCAGCTTTCCGGCGGCGAGCAGCAACGCGTGGCGCTGGCGCGTGCATTTGTTACACGCCCGAAGATTCTGTTTGCCGATGAGCCGACCGGCAATCTCGATGCCGCCACCGGCGCGCAGGTGATCGATCTGATGCTGGAGCTTAATCGCGCGCAGGGGACGACGCTGATCCTGGTCACTCACGATAGCGCGCTGGCGCGGCGTTGCGCCAGGCAGTTGCGGCTGGAAGCGGGGAGTGTGGTGTCGTGAGCGCCGCCGCGCGCCCGCAATCCGTCGCGCCGGTGCTGGAACTGGAGCGGCTGGTGGTGCGTCTGCGCGGCGGGCCGCCCATCGTTGACGGCGTTTCCTTCCGGATTGATCCGGGCGAGACCTTTGCCCTGCTCGGTGAATCGGGTTGCGGCAAGTCGATGACCGCGCTCGCGCTGATGCGCCTGTTGCCGGACGGGGTGGAGCGCGAGGGCGGAACGGCGCGGATGGAAGGTCTGCAACTGTTCGAAATGAGCGAGCGCGAGATGTGCCGGGTGCGCGGCGGGCGCATGGCGATGATTTTTCAGGAACCGGGCTTGAGCCTGAATCCGGTGATGACTGTCGGGCAGCAAATCGCCGAAGTGCTGGCGTTGCATGCGGTGGGTCGGGTTTCACCCCGACAGTTGAATGTCGGGTTAAAACCCGACCCACACCAACGCTGCATCGAATTGCTGGAA
>CAYTZF010000055.1:0-1882 GCA_964442265.1 uncultured Sideroxydans sp. | reverse complement strand
GTGACCGGGACAGTAGAAGGTAACGCAGTGGCATTGGGCAATCTGAAATTGTTCGAGGAATTGCACATTGATGCAGGTGATCTGCCGGTGCGCGCCGAGGCACTGCGCGCAGACGGCCAGACCGTGATGCTGCTGGCGATTGACAGTAAGGCGGCGGGATTGATCGGCGTGGCCGATCCGGTCAAGGCTTCCACCCCGGATGCGATCCGCGCACTGCATGAAGAAGGCGTGCAGGTCATCATGCTCACCGGCGACAACCGTATCACGGCGGAAGCGGTGGCGAAAAGATTGGGCATCGACCGTATCGAGGCGGAAGTGCTGCCCGAGCAGAAGGCGGCCATCGTCAAGCAACTACAAGCGCAGGGCCGCATCGTGGCGATGGCGGGCGACGGCGTCAACGACGCGCCCGCACTGGCGCAGGCGCAGGTCGGCATCGCCATGGGCACCGGCACCGATGTGGCGATGGAAAGCGCGGGCGTGACGCTGATCAAGGGCGACCTCATCGGCATCGTGCGCGCCGTGCGCCTGTCGCGCGCAACCATGAAGAACATCCGCCAGAATTTATTTTTCGCTTTCATCTACAACGTGCTCGGCATCCCGATTGCGGCGGGCGTGCTATATCCGGTATTCGGCTTGTTGCTGTCGCCCATCATCGCCGCGGCGGCAATGAGTTTCAGTTCGGTATCGGTGATTTTGAATGCGCTGCGTCTGAGGAAAACGCGGTTATGAGTCCGCAAGAAGATGGATATGCAGTACCACTGATTCAACGGGATCAGGAGGCGGATAGAGCGGAAGCGAAGTAGTTATTTTCTCGTCACCGCCCACTCGGCCACGCCCTCGCGCAGTTGCACGGCTGAATAACCTTCCTGCTGGAGCAAGGCAACCGCATCGACTGCCAACAGACAGTAGGGTCCGCGGCAGTAGGCGACGATGGCGCGGTCTTTGGGCAATTCGCCCAGACGCCGGCGCAACTCTTCCAGCGGAATCGATCGCGCAAACGGCAGATGCGCGTGCAGATATTCTTCCGACGGTCGCACATCAAGCACCACCACCTCGCCCTTGCGCGCAGCTTTCAGCAGGCTGTCGCGATTGCTGGGCACCAGATCGTTCGGTTGGGTCGCGATCTTCTGCAAGACCAGTTGCAACTCGATCAGGCGCTCCTCCGCCAGCGTGTGGATCTCCACCCACAGGTCGGCCACCGCTTTGTCGGCGAGGCGGTAGTAGATGTTCTTGCCCTGGCGCTCGGTCTGAACCAGATGCGCCATACGCAACTCGCGCAAATGCGCGCTGGCCAGCTTCACGCTGATGGAGGCTTCATTGGCCAGCATCTCCACGGTCTTTTCGCCCTGGCAAAGCAATTCGATCAATTCCAGCCGCTTCGGGCTGGAAAACACTTTGCCGATGCGTGCCACCTGCTCGTACAGCAGGTCCTTGATCTTGCGTGCGTTCTTCATCTGATCGATCCGTTATGTTGTGGCATGAACGGTTGACACTGTAAATCATCTTGACAGCGCTGAACAGCCAGTGTTCTAATCATTCCAGTAATTATTAGATTGTTAAGCATAAAGGAGACGCCATGAAAACCCTGTTTATCCTCAACGACGCACCATACGGCAGCGAGCGCACCTATAACGGACTGCGCCTGGCTGGTTCTCTTTCCAAGGAAAGCGGGAATGAAATACGCATCTTCCTGATCGGCGATGGTGCCTCGGCCGCGCACAAGGGACAGAAAGTGCCGCAGGGTTTTTACAACATCGAGGTGATGATCGGCAACGTGGTCCGGCATGGCGGCGAGATCGGTGTTTGCGGCACCTGCATGGAAGCGCGCGGCATGACCGACGACGAGCTTACCAGCGGCGCGCACCACGGCACGCTGGCGGAA
>CAYTZF010000054.1:0-1750 GCA_964442265.1 uncultured Sideroxydans sp. | reverse complement strand
GATTGTGATTCCAGTTGTCGTGGGTTCGAGCCCCATCAGCCACCCCAGTTTCCCGCCGTCTTGGCGATAGTCCTCGCTAACTTCCTCGGCGCTGTGCCTAGAATTGCACCCACGGGCCTGCGCGGCGCTGGTGATGTTCTCAGCGTAGTTGGCCACGTAGCCGGGCGCGAGGTGGGCGTATTTCATGACCATGTCCAGGCTGGCCCAGCCGCCCAGTTCCTTCAGTACCGTCAGCGGCGTCCCGCTCATTACGTGCCAGCTTGCCCAGGTGTGGCGCACAATCAATGTGGTCACAATCAGATTGGTTATCCCCGGTCAACCACAGCATGTGATTGTGCGGGGCAATAATCGCAGCGAAAATTTTTGTGCCGATGCCGATTACCAGTTTTATCCTGCGTAAGGCGCACAATGGCGTCAACACACGGAGGGGGTAAGAACCTCTGCGAGGTAAGCGCAGCGCATTGCGCCGTATAAAATTCGTTCCCGATTAACACATACGGCGCAATGCCCGTTGGTTATTGCACCCGGCTGCCCGACATTCATTTTGGTTCAGACTTGTCCGGCTTGGGTTGTCTTCAAAAGTATATAGGCCTTCTGGAAGATTGCTTCGTTTCATCGTATTGGGTAGTATCCGTTCCGCTCCCGGCGCGGCGGTTGGTTCACACGGGTGAAAAGTTTTGCCAGAGCCTCGATTGACATAATGCGACAACATGACACCATCATTGCCAAGCCAAGCCAAGCCAAGCCAAGCCAAGCCAAGCCAAGCCAAGCCAAGCCAAGCCAAGCCAAGCCAAGCCAAGCCAAGCCAAGCTTACTGTTAGCGTGTTAGGCGTGTTTCGGTTTTTCCTACGCGCACTGTCCACACGGCGGAGGGTGTTGTCATGTCTGCTGGCACTTTTCGCTGGCAGCGCTTCGTTGTCCGTCGCGGAGAATCTGTCCGGAGAGACGCGCGACGGTTTGGAACGGCTCATTCAGCAAGCCATCCTGAACCACCCCGACATTGCCGCCGCGCGTGCCGAACGCCGCGCGAGCGAATTCGACATCGATGCGGCGCGCAACCGGTTTTACCCATCCCCTGCGGTGCAACTGCGCGAAGACCGCGACGGCACAGCCACGGTGGTCTCGCTCACCCAGCCGCTGTGGTCGGGCGGGCGGCTGACGGCGGGGCTGGACGCCGCCCGCAGCCGTTCAGACTCTGCCGCCATCGCCATCAACGAAGCCCGCTACACGCTCGCCTTGCGGGTTGTTGCCGCTTGGGCTGCCTACCGCCAGGCACTGGGTCGTGCCACCGCCCAGGCGGAAAACCTTAATCTCCTGCAAATTTATAGCGAAAGTGTTAGCCGCCGCATCGTTGGGGGCGCTTCAGCCGAAGTGGACCGTGAACTGGTTGCCGCGCGCCTGGCGCTAGCGCAAAGTGACCTGGCTGCCGCCCGCTCGGCGCAGCGCGCTGCCGCCGCGCAACTGGCACGGCTGCTGGGCCAGCCGCCGCGCGCGGAAGACATGCAAGCTGCCCCCGCCCAAGCCGCGGACGACGGGTCAAGGGAGCGCCTGCCGCCTATTGATGAATTTCTGCGACTGGCCGTCGACTATTCCCCCGCCTTGCGCCGTCTCGACGCCGACATCGAAGCGGCCCGCCACGACGTCGAACAGCAACAAGCCATCCTGTGGCCGACCGTCAACCTGCGTGCCGAACACCAGCGCAGCGATGCCGCCACCTCGGTAGTGGTCAAGGACAGCCGCATCATGCTCA
>CAYTZF010000053.1:0-5272 GCA_964442265.1 uncultured Sideroxydans sp. | reverse complement strand
TAGTTGTTTTTTGCGCCCTGTTTGACCCACTTGCGCAAGGTCAGGATGTATTGGCGATCCAGAGTGCCGCCGGCATTCAAGCCCATCGGCATTTTCAGACCGCGATTGGTGCCGGTCAGCAGTTTGGTGAACGTGCTGGCCCCGCTGTCGCCCGGAATCACCACCTTGCCGAACTTGGTCCCTTTCATCAGCCCTTCATAAGAAGTTAGATCCAGTCCGCTCTTGGCGTAGCCTTTGGCGGTGGGGGAAGGATGATGGCAACTGACGCAATAGTCGATCAGGATGGGTTGCACGTCTTTCTGGAAACTGACTTCTCCGGATTGCAGCACATTGATGGCGTCCTGTGCCGGCGCCAGCGCCTTGTCTGTAGCCGCAAACGCCACGATGGAAAATGCCAGCAGCGCACTTCCGCCCAACAACGTTACGATCTTCATGTTTTTTCCTCCTGATCTGTCCGGACGGCAACTTGAAATGCCCGCAGAACATAACTTGCAGCTGAATGGCGCTGCCCCATAAAACCCTGCCGTCACAACCCAAACGGGTTAGGAAGAAAGGGTTACAAAATGGCTGGCGAATAGTACGCAACGGTTACGCACAATGCAATGCAAGGCAAACTATTCCCGAGTGCTATATAGGGTTTTGTTGATCGAAGAAGCGGTGTTCAAGGCTGAACTGCGCGGACAGATGCTGTCCCAGCGCCCGCACACCTAAGCGCTCGGTCGCATGGTGGCCGGCAGCAATGAAGGCAACCCCGCTCTCCTCGGCGCAGTGCACGTTTTGTTCCGAAATTTCGCCGGTCAGGAAGGCATCCACCCCGAGTGCGATGGCCTGTTCGAAATAAGATTGCGCCGCCCCGCTACACCAGGCAATACGCGCCACTTTGGTATTCAGGTCCCCGATCACCTGCGGGGCGCGTTTTAGTTCTCGTGTCAGGTCGGATACCAGTTCGCCCAAAGTCCGGGGCTGCAACAAACCGCCGTGGCAGGCGATGTCCTGCTCGCCAAAACGCCCGTGCTCGACAAAGCCCAGCAGTTTTCCCAGTTGCGCGTTGTTGCCCCATACCGGATGCGCATCCAGCGGCAGGTGAAAGGCGAGCAAACTAATGTTATGCCGCAACAGGTGGGCAATACGGCGTTTTTTGATACCGGTGATGGGCGCGGCTTCGCCGCGCCAGAAATAGCCGTGATGAACCAGGATGGCATCCGCCCCCCAGTCGCTTGCCGCTTCCAGCACCGCCTGCGAGGCGGTCACCGCGGTAGCAAGGCGTGCCACCTGCGGTCCGCCTTCGATCTGCAAGCCGTTCGGACAGTAATCCTTAAAACGGCCGCTATCCAGCCTGGATTCGATATAATCGCGCAACTCGCTCAACTGCATGGCAACCATCCTCCGTTCACTGCACCGCTGAAATCATATCATGCGCAAATTCTGGCTCCTGTTCGCCCAAGCCACCACCATCGTGCTGGCGGTGCTGTTCGTCATCCACACCCTGAAGCCGTCGCTGCTGCCGACGGCCGCGCGCAGCGGCGTGGTCACCCTGTATCAGGATGAACCGCACGAGGCGGGAAGCGATCACATCAACAAAGGATTTAGCAGCGCGGCGCAAAGAGTGATGCCCGCCGTGGTCAACATCTTCACCACCAGCGAAGTCAAACAGCCGGCGCATCCCTTTATGGACGACCCGCGTTTCCGCTTCTTTTTTGGCGACGAATTCGACGAAGCGGTGCCGCAACAAAATTCCAGCCTGGGCTCCGGTGTCATCGTTAGCAGCGACGGCTACATCCTGACCAACCACCACGTGGTCGAGGCCGCCGACCAGATTGAGGTGGCCTTTACCGACGGACGCAGCGCCAAGGGCCGCATCATCGGCACCGACCCGGAAACAGATCTGGCCGTGATCAAGGTCGAGGCGGGGACCAATCTTCCCGCCATCACCTTTGCCAGCGGCGAAGCGGCACATGTCGGCGACATTGTGCTGGCCGTCGGGAATCCGTTCGGGGTCGGGCAGACGGTAACCATGGGCATCGTCAGCGCGCTCAAACGCAACCACCTCGGGTTAAACACCTTCGAGAACTTTATCCAGACCGATGCCGCCATCAATCCCGGCAATTCAGGCGGGGCGCTGGTCGATGCGGAAGGCAATCTGCTCGGCATCAACAGTGCCATCTATTCCCCCAACGGCGGCTCGCTCGGCATTGGCTTTGCCATCCCGGTTTCCACCGCCAAGAAAGTGATGGAGCAGATCATCCAGAGCGGCTCGGTGACGCGCGGCTGGATCGGTGTAGCGGTGCAGGATATGACACCGGAGCTGGCGGAATCATTTAAATTAAATGATGCCAAGGGGGTGCTGATCGCGGAGATTCTGCGCGGCAGTCCTGCCGACAAGGCCGGCATCAAACCGGGCGACATCCTGATCGGCATCGGCGACAACACAAAAATCGACTCCACCTCAATGCTGGAAATTATCTCGGCACTGACGCCGGGCAAAACGGTTGGCCTGCGGCTGTTACGGAATCAGGGTGAAGTGTTGGCGCAGGTCAAAGTGGGCAAACGGCCCAAACCCAAAGCGCAGTAAATTTATTCGCGCCTGACCATCGGCGGGATGTTGCCGCCACCGATGATGTGGATGTGGAGATGAAACACTTCCTGCCCGCCGCCCTTGCCGGAGTTGATCACCGTGCGGAATCCATCATCCAGCCCCTGTCCGCGCGCCAGTTGCGGCGCCAGCAACAGCATCTTTCCCAACAAGGCCTGCCGGGATGCTTCAGCTTCGAGCAAAGAAACGATGTGCTGTTTCGGTATCAGCATGAAATGCACCGGCGCGACCGGATGGATATCGTGGAAGGCGAACACCTCGTCATCTTCATATACCTTGCGACACGGTATCTCGCCGCGCGCGATCTTGCAGAAAACACAATCGTCGCTCATTTCCGGCTCTCCTTTTCCGTGATGCCGGACACCCCTTCGCGCCGCGCCAGTTCATTCAGCACATCGTCAGCGCACAGGCCTTTTTGCGCCAGCAACACCATGCAGTGAAACCACAGGTCGGCCACCTCATAAACCACGTGTTGCCGATCGCCATCCTTCGCCGCCAGCAACACTTCGCCCGCCTCTTCGATCACTTTCTTCAGAATCGCGTCATCGCCTTTGCCGAACAATCTGGCGACGTAGGAAGACTCGGGCGCTGCACTTTTGCGCGCGTTGATGGTCTCGGTCAATCGTTGCAGAATATCGTTATTCATTTCTTATAAATTTCGTCGGGGGATTTCAGCACGGCATCGGTTTCGACCCATTTGCCGTTTTCCAGTTTACTGAAAAAGCAGCTCTCACGCCCGGTGTGACAGGCAATGCCGCCTTGCTGCTCCACCTGCAGCAGGATCACGTCGCCGTCGCAGTCCAGACGAATCTCCTTCACTTTCTGGACGTGCCCGGACTCTTCGCCCTTGTGCCACAGTTTTTTGCGCGAGCGCGACCAGTATATCGCCTCGCCCTTCTGCCAGGTCAGCAACAAGGCCTCGCGGTCCATCCAGGCCACCATCAGCACCCGCCCGCTGGCAGCGTCCTGGGCAATGGCTGGAACCAGACCATCGTCCGACCAGTTGATTTTATTCAGCCATGTTTCGCTCATTTAAACCCCAAATCAGCCACAGAGAACACAGAGCGTTTCACGGCACACTTTGCGTTCAACGGGTTTTCTCTGTGAACCCTGTGTTCTCTGTGGCAAATTATTTTCAAGAATTTACAGCCTGACTTCGATCCCTTGTTGCGCCATGAACTGTTTGGCCTGCTGTACGGTGTACTCACCAAAATGGAAGATGCTGGCCGCCAGCACCGCATCCGCGCCGCCGATCTTCACGCCATCAGCCAGATGTTGCAGGTTACCCACGCCGCCGCTGGCGATCACCGGGATCTCCAGCGCATCCGTCACGGCGCGCGTGAGCGCAAGATCGAAACCTTTTTTCTGCCCGTCCTGATCCATGCTGGTCAGCAGGATCTCGCCCGCGCCAAGCCTCTGCATTTTCTTCGCCCACTCCACCGCATCCAGCCCGGTCGCCTTGCGTCCGCCGTGGGTGAACACTTCCCACTTGCCTGCGCCGACCCGCTTGGCATCAATCGCGACCACAATACACTGCGAACCGTAGCGCCCTGCCGCATCTGCGACCAGTTGCGGGTTGACCACCGCCGAGGTGTTGATGCTGACTTTGTCCGCCCCGGCATTGAGCAGATTGCGCACATCCTGCACCTCGCGCACGCCGCCGCCCACGGTCAACGGAATGAATACCTGCTCCGCCACTTTCTCGATGATGTGGAAAATGATGTTGCGATCATCGGAGCTGGCGGTGATGTCGAGAAAGGTCAGCTCGTCCGCGCCCTGCTCGTCATACCGTTTGGCGATCTCCACCGGATCGCCGGCATCACGCAGTTCGACGAAGCTGACGCCCTTCACTACCCGGCCGGCGGTCACGTCCATGCAGGGAATGATCCTTTTTGCGAGCATCAGAGTTTGGGCGCCAATTCGTCAGCCAGTGCTTGCGCTGCCTTGAAGTCCAGCGTGCCTTCGTAGATGGCGCGGCCGGTGATCGCACCGGTGATGCCTTCGCCGCGCACCGCGCACAGCTTGCGCACATCGTCCAGATTGGTGATGCCGCCGCTGGCGATCACCGGCACACGCAAGGGTCGCGCCAGCTCAACGGTCGCCTCGATGTTCACGCCGCTCATCATGCCGTCGCGGCCGATGTCGGTGTAGATGATGGCTTCCACACCGTAACCTTCGAAGCGTTGCGCCAGGTCCGCCACGTCATGCCCGGTCAGCTTGGACCAGCCGTTCACCGCGACCTTGCCGCCCTTGGCATCGAGACCGACCATGACGTGACCGGGAAAAGCATCGCACGCTTCGTGCAGAAAGCCGGGCACTTTCACCGCCGCCGTGCCGATGATGACGTAAGTGATACCCAGATCGAGGTAGCGCTCGATGGTTTCCAGGTCGCGGATGCCGCCGCCCAGTTGCACCGGAATCTCGCCGCCGACCACCTCGATGATGCCGCGCACGGCCGCTTCGTTCTTTGGTTTGCCGGCGAAGGCGCCGTTCAGATCGACCAGATGCAGACGGCGCGCGCCTTGTGCCAGCCAGTGCTTGGCCATCGCCGCCGGATCGTCGGAGAACACGGTCGCGCCCTCCATCTCGCCCTGGCGCAGGCGCACGCATTGTCCATCTTTCAAATCAATCGCGGGAATAAGCAGGGTAGAGGTATCCATGATTAATCGGTCAGGCAGG
>CAYTZF010000052.1:0-3151 GCA_964442265.1 uncultured Sideroxydans sp. | reverse complement strand
ATCACCAGCCTTGCAGGAGAAGGCCAATCTGGTGATCGTGGCAGGCAACCGCGACGATATTCAGGAGATGGAGGAAGGTGCCGGCGGGGTGCTGAATGCCATTCTGCTGGCGATCGACAAGTATGATCTGTACGGCAAAGTTGCCTATCCCAAACATCACGCGCCGGAAGAAGTGGCCTTGCTGTATCGCATGGCCGCCGCCACGCGCGGGGTGTTCGTCAATCCCGCGCTGACCGAGCCGTTCGGCTTGACCCTGATCGAGGCGGCGGCTTGCGGTTTGCCCATCGTGGCCACCGAGGATGGCGGCCCGACCGACATCATCCGCAACTGCGAGAACGGCCGTTTGATCGATCCGCTGGACAAACCGGCCATGGCGGCAACGATCCTCGATACGCTCACGGACCAGCGCGCATGGGGTCGTCTGGCAAAAAACGGCATTGCCGGGGTGAGCCGCCACTACTCATGGCAGGCGCATGTGGAAAAATATCTTAAGGTAATCCGGCCGCTGGTGGAAAAGTCCGAGCCGGTAGCCGCCATCAGCGGCAAGCGCCGCCCCGGCATCTTCCGCAACCGGGCGATCTTCACCAGCATCGATCTGAACCTGATCGGCGATCCGGAAGCGCTGGGCGAATTCCTGCGCATCATGCGGGAACAGCGCAAAACGACCCTGTTCGGCATCGCCACCGGGCGACATCTGGATGACGCGCTGGCCAAATTGCGCCAGTACAACATCCCGAAGCCGGATGTGCTGATTACCGATCAGGGTACGGAGATTTTCTATGCGCCCGACCTGACCCGTTCCGAAGTGTGGCGGCGGCATATCAATTACCAGTGGAATCCGCAGGCGGTCAAGGACGTTCTGGCCGAGACCCCGGGCTTGCTGTTGCAGCCAAAATCTTCTCAGAGCTCATTCAAGATCAGCTACTACGTCGATCATGCCTTGGCCAATGCGCAGGAAATCCGCCAGACCCTGCTACGCAACGAACAGGCGGTCAATGCCGTATTTTCCTTCGGCCAGTATCTGGATGTGGTGCCGGTGCGCGCCTCCAAGGGACTGGCCCTGCGCTGGTGCGCGGAACAATTGGGTTTTGCCCTGGAAAATACGCTGGCATGCGGCGCGACGGCCGCCGATACAGACATGTTGCTGGGCAATACGCTGGGTGTTGTCGTGGCCAGCCAGCACGTGGCTGAACTGTCTGATCTCGCCGCCATCGACAGCGTCTATTTTTCACAGCAACAACACGCCGCCGGAATTATTGAAGCGATCGCTCACTACGATTTCTTCGCCGACAAACGGGATGCACCATGACGCGCCGGCTGTTGTGCACCGATCTTGACCGCACCCTGATCCCGAACGGAGCGCAAGCCGAATCGCCCGGCGCGCGCGAGCGCTTTTGCCAACTGGCGGGGCGCGAGGAGGTGACGCTGGCCTACGTCAGCGGCCGCCACCGGGCACTGATCGAGCAGGCGATTGCAGAATACGACCTGCCGCAGCCCGATTACGCCATTGCCGATGTGGGTGCCACGATCTATCGGGTGAAAGCGGGGAGATGGGAAATCTGGGAGGAATGGGAGGCGCAAATCGCACCCGACTGGCGCGGGCTGTCCCATGACGCGTTGCGCGATTTGCTGCAAATTTCCCCCGCGCTGACATTGCAGGAACAGGGAAAACAGAATCGCCATAAACTCAGCTTCTATCTTGATCTGGATGCCGACATTCCGGCGCTGCTTGAACGCCTGCGTGAAGTGCTGGCGCGGGAAGGAATCAAAGCCAACCTGATTTACAGTGTCGACGAGGCGGACGTGCTGGGGCTGCTCGATGTGTTGCCGGCGAGTGCCAACAAATTGCACGCCATCCGCTTTCTGATGGAGACAAAACAATTCGCGCTGAAGGACACCCTGTTTGCCGGAGATAGCGGCAACGATCTGGATGTCCTGCTGAGTGAAGTGCCGAGTGTGCTGGTGGCCAATGCCGCCAGCGGGGTGCGGGAGCTGGCGAGTGCCGCACATCACCCATCACTGTATTTTGCCTGGGGCGGTTACCTCGGCATGAACGGCAATTACAGCGCGGGCATACTCGAAGGGGCCGCGCATTTCTGGCCGGAAGCGGATGGCTGGCTGCGTGCAATGAACTGAACCGGAGAACACGATGTACGAACAAGCCTCACACGCCATGCTCAACGAGATATTGCAGGAGCTCAAGCCCGAGATCGGCGAGCTGCGTCTGCGCCATTTCTATACCCGGCTGGGGGCAAATTTTTACACCATCCACTCCCTTTTTCACTTGCTTTACGGCGAGCGTGCCGACTTCAAGGCGCAGATGGTCAGTCTGGTCGAGACGCTGGCGCAACGCTACATCGAGCGCGCACCGCATCTGCGCAAATCCGACCTGGCGCGCGAGCGCGACTACAACTGGTTCCTCAGCCAGAAATGGGTGGGCATGGCGCTGTACTGCGACCGTTTTGCCGGCGATCTCAAGGGGCTGCGCGCCAAACTGCCTTATCTGCAGGATCTGGGGGTCAACCTGCTGCATGTGATGCCGATTCTGGATTGTCCGGAAGGCGCCAGCGATGGCGGTTATGCGGTGCGCGACTTTTGCAAGGTGGATGCGCGTTTCGGCAGCAATGAAGACGTCGAGGCATTGGCCGCCACCATGCGCAAGCGCGAGATGCTGCTGGTGCTGGATGTGGTGGTCAACCATACTTCGGACCAGCACGAGTGGGCACAGCAGGCGCGCCGGGGAGATAAAAAATATCAGGATTACTACTACGTGTTCGCTGACCGCGAGATGCCGGACGTGTACGAGGAGACAATGCCGGAGATTTTTCCGGCCACCGCGCCCGGCAATTTCACCTGGGATGCGGAGATGGGGAAATGGGTGATGACAGTGTTCAACACCTATCAGTGGGACTTGAATTACCGCAATCCTGCCGTGCTGATCGAGATGATCGACATCATCCTGTTCTGGGCCAACAAGGGGGCCGACATCCTGCGCCTGGATGCAGTGGCTTTTCTGTGGAAGAAGCTCGGCAGCACCTGCCAGAACGAGCGCGAGGCGCACCTGTTGTTGCAGTTGATGAAAGATTGCTGCCAGGTGACGGCGCCGGGCGTGCTGTTCATCGCCGAGGCCATTGTCGCGCCGGGCGAGATC
>CAYTZF010000051.1:0-7457 GCA_964442265.1 uncultured Sideroxydans sp. | reverse complement strand
CCGAGATTTCCACGCCATCGATGAAGTTCATGCCGTGCAATTCGGCAGCATGACGCGCCTCGGCCAGTCCCTCGAGTTCGTCATGGTCGGTCAGCGCCAGCGTCTTCACGCCGCGTTCCGCCGCGCGCGCGGCCAGTTCGGTTGGCGTGAGCGTGCCATCGGAATAGGTGGAATGGCAGTGCAGATCGTAATCAAGCATCGCCGCCGCCCTTCTTCATAGCCTTGCCTTCTTCGGCGCGCTTGCGCCGCACTTCCTTGGGATCGGCGAGCAACGGGCGATATATCTCGATCCGGTCCAGCTCGCGCAGCTCGGCATCGGGCTTGGCCAGTTTGCCGAAAATTCCCATGCGGCTTTTGGCCGGATCGATCTCCGGATATTTCTTCAGAATGCCGGACAGTTGCACCGCCTCGGCGACCTTTGTCCCGGCCGGCACCGTGAACTTGAGCAGGGTTTGTTCGTGCGGCAAGGCATAGACCAGCTCGACATTGATTGTTTCAGTGTTCATTTTGCGGCATAGACCTTTTCGGCACGGTGGATGAAAGCATCCACAAAACTGTTGGCGATGTAACTAAACACCGGCCCCACCACCTTTTCCAGCAGTTTGCTGGAAAACTCGTAATGCAAGCGGAACTGTATTTTACAGGCTTCGTCGCTCAACGGGATGAATCGCCAACTGCCGTCCAGTTGGCGGAACGGGCCATCGCGCAGGGCCATATCGATCTCGTGCGGCGGCAGACGCCGGTTCTCGGTGGAAAAATGCTGCCTGATATGGTGATAGTCGATGTGCAGCGTGGCATGCATGGTCGTCCCCTGCATGTCATCCACCGTCGCCCCGCCGCACCAGGGCATGAACTGCGGGTAGTCATCCACCCGATCCACCAGATCGAACATCTGCTGCGCGCTGTGCGCTACCAACACCGTTTTCTCCACCAATGCCATCGCTTGCCAAAGCCCACGAATCAAAGGCTGGTAGAATAACGCAACCGTCCGCAAAACTCACCCCGCCCGAGCGAAACATGAGCATCATCCAGAACAAAAAAGCCTTTCACGAGTACTTCATCGAGGAAAAACATGAAGCCGGCCTGATGCTGGAAGGCTGGGAGGTCAAAGCCATCCGCGCCGGGCGCGTGCAGCTGAAGGAAGCCTACGTCACGGTCAAGGATGGTGCGCTGTATCTGTTCGGCTCGCACATCAGTCCGTTGCTGAACGCTTCCACCCACATCCACCCCGATCCCGTGCGCACGCGCAAACTGCTGCTGCACAAACACGAGATCGACAAACTCATCGGCAAAGTCCAGCGTGCCGGCTACACCATCATGCCACTCGACATGCACTACAAGGGCGGCCGCGTGAAACTGGAGATCGGGCTGGCCAAGGGCAAGAAGGAATACGACAAGCGTGCCACCGAAAAAGAACGCGAATCAAAACGCGAAGCCGCGCAGGCGATAAAGAAGGAACGGCGATGAGCGAAGTCGCGCAGACAGCCTATCTCGCCGGCGGCTGTTTCTGGGGGATGGAAGAGTTGCTGCGCCAGATTCCGGGGGTGTTGGCAACAGAGGTTGGCTACTGCGGCGGCGATGTGCCGAACGCGACCTATGAGATCGTAAAAACCGGGCACAGCGGCCACGCCGAAGCGGTAAAGATCGTGTTCGACCCGGCGCAGTTGGGTTACCGTCACTTGCTGTTCGAGTTCTTCCGCATGCACAACCCGACCACGCCCAACCGGCAGGGAAATGACCTTGGCACGTCCTACCGCTCGGCGATTTTCCATGTGGGCGATAAACAACGCCACGCGGCGGAGGAAGTCATCCGCGCGGTCGATGCCTCGGGCGAATGGGGTGCGAAAGTGGTTACAGAAGTCGTGCCGTTCCAAGCCTTCTGGCGTGCCGAGGAATACCACCAGCAGTATCTGATCAAACATCCGCACGGCTACACCTGCCATTCCCTGCGCCGCTTTGACTTGGGCGAGCAAAGCGCATGACACACAACTTGGACTTTCGCCATCTCGATGCGGTGTTGCTGACCTTGTGGGTCGGCAGCCTGTGGAGCGTCGGTTATCTCGTGGTGCCCATCCTGTTTCAGGCGCAACCGGACAAACAATTGGCAGGCATGCTGGCGGGCGAGATGTTTCGCGTGCAGAGCCTGGCGGGAATCGTGTGCGGCCTTTATCTGCTTGGCCGGCGGTGGTCGATGGCGGGCAAAGCAGCGATGCACCAGCCCTTCTTTCTGATCATCGCCCTGATGCTCGCCCTCACCCTGCTGATCACCTTCGGCATCCAGCCGCTGATGGCGCAACTCAAAGCGCAGGCGCTGCCGCTGGAGGTGATGCAAAGCGCGCTGGCGAACAAGTTTGCGCTGTGGCATGGCATGTCGAGCATCCTGTATCTGCTCGAAAGCCTGTTGGGCGCGTTGGCTGTCATCTTATTCTTTCGCACCGCCTCGCCTCAAAACTGATGGCGCGATAGACCCGGCCTTACTTGCGCCGGAAAGTCAGCAACAACCCCACAACCGCACCCGCCGCACCGCTCAACAACACCTTGTTACGCATATCTTCGATGCCGCTGATTGAGCGGAAAGCCCCCTGCAACGAGTTCCCGCCAAACGAGAACAAGCGTTGCAGACTGACGTATTCACCGCCCCATTTGCCGAACAGGGCATAGCCGACAGCCAGCCCGATGATGCCAAGAACCACGATTATTATGAGTTTTCTCATGTTTTTCCTTTCTCTCATTCGTCCAGCAAGTTAACTGTGACGGTGGCAGTTTGGCGGTCGATTTCCAACAGCACCACACAATATTCGATATTTTCGCTCACCGGGGTGGGATCGTCAGCACAACTGCAACCGGCGATGATGCTGGCATAAAAAATCCCCGCCTTCACCCGAAGCACCTTTTCAGTGGCATCCGCGTGATGGATGACGGCGGCGATCGGCGCTTCGACGATCTGGTTACCCACTGCCAGCCCCTGTTGCAATGGCAAACTTTCTACCGCGTCGGCCAGTTCCTGCTTCAGCACTGTTGCGAAATCTGCGCTGCCCCACGCGGTCAATGCGCGCTCGAAACGCAAAGGAACGGTATTCGTCATGGTGCCGTCGGGTTGGCCAGTTCCTGCAACACCGCCTTCAGCAGCTCCCAGCAGCGCGCAACCGATGCGACTTCGACCCGCTCGCCCGGCGCATGCGCGCCGCGAATGTCCGGGCCGAACGAGATCATGTCCAGATGCGGATGGCTGGCCGCGAGCAGGCCGCATTCCAGCCCGGCATGGATCACTTGCAGGCGGGCAGGCTGGCCGAATTGCGCGGTATAGACCTGCTGACAACGCGCGAGCAAGGCGGAGTCCGGATTCGGAGTCCAGCCCGGATAGGCGCCGTCCTTCCATGCATGCAGGCCGTACCCGGTGGCAAAGGCAAGCAGCTTGTCGGCCAGCGCAACGGCGCTGGCATCGCGCAAGGAACGCACCTTGAACGTGATTTTCAATTCCCCCTGCTTTAGTTTCAGCACGCCGAGGTTGCTGGAAGTTTCAGTCACGCCGGGAAAATTCCCGCTGATCTGCGCGACGCCGTTGGGCACGCTGTCGAGAAAAGCAAGCAGGCGATCGCGCTCCGCCAGTGCGATGGCGTGTCCAGGCGGCGATTCGTCCAGCTCATAACGGAAATCCACATTTTCATCATTTCCGGCAAAGCGCTGTTGCCAGCTCACCAGCCGATGCACCACCCATTCATCAATGCCCGGCACGGCGCTCACCGGCAGTGCGCACAAGGCAAATGCCTCGCGTGGGATGGCATTGCGCGCGCTCCCGCCCTGCATTTCGAGCAAACGGAAATCCGTGTGCGCCGACAGGTCGCGCAAGGCCTCGACCAGTAACTTGATCGCATTGCCACGACCAAGATGGATGTCGATGCCGGAATGCCCGCCGCGCAATCCGCACACATCGAAACGCAACACTGCATAGTCCGCAGGTATTTCCTCTTGCGCGCAAGCATGACGCGCCTCCGACACGTTACAGCCTGCAGGTCGGGCTTTAGCCCGACTATGCGCTGCCGGATTGCACAGCAGGGGTTCTCTCGCTTCTTGAGTGAAACCCGCCCCACCAACCCCGGACGGGTCTGCCGCGCCCCACCGCATCTCCACGTCCCCCCCGCCCGCGCAACCCAGATAGAAATGTCCCCACTCCTCGGTGTCGAGATTGATGAGAAACCGGCCCTGCAAAGCACCCGGCGCCAGTCCGCGCGCTCCGTCCATGCCGGATTCCTCATTCACGGTAAGCAACACCTCCAACGGCGGATGGGTCAGGCCCGGCTCCTCCAGCGCGGCCAGCGCCAGAGCCACGCCGATGCCGTTGTCCGCGCCCAGCGTGGTGTGCTCCGCCACCACCCAGCCATCGCGCACTGTCACCGCGATGGGATCGCGCCCGAAATCGTGTACGGTGCCCGCATTGGCCTGACAGACCATGTCGAGATGCCCTTGCAGGATCACCCCGGGGGCGGATTCATCTCCCCGACTGGCCGGTTTTTTCAGGATCAGATTGCCCGCTTCATCTTCCATGGACCCGATGCCACGCGCGGCAGCCCAGGCGACAAGATATTTTTTCAGCGCCGCCTCGCCCAATGAAGCGCGCGGGATTTGGCACAGCGCGGCGAAGTGCGGCCAGACCGCGCGCGGCAACAACTGGTGCAACGGGGAATCGGGTGTCATCAAAAATTTCCTAAACCTGACGGCGCAATTGCTGCAACTCGGCCAGACAAAGATGAATGAATGCCAGCGCCACATACACCGGCGCGAACAGATTCAGCAACGGCACGAACTGCACCAGGGAAACCACTGCGCCAAGCAGATACAAGCGCGGCGTCGCCCGCTCGATCAGTTGGGCGTATTCCTCGCGGCTGGCATGTTCGGCCAACGCATCATAGCGAAACAGTCGCTGGTTCAGATAGGCCAGCAGAATCACCGGAATCAGCAGCGCCAGCGGCGAGAATAGCCAAAGGGGCAAACTCACTACCCAGCCCGCCACATACAGCCCGATCGCCAATGTCGCGTTGCCGATACTGCCGGCCGTGCTACCGCCGCGCGCCCTCGCCAGCTCCGGATAATTTTTTTGCGCCACATGATTCACCATTGCCGGCATCGCAAAAAACGCCGTGATCAGCAGTGCAGTCACATAGATGGCGGGCAACAGCAGCAGCACCAGAATGACGCCGGTCAAGTAATGCGCCGCCACGCTCAGCGCGCCTTGTGCTATCCATTGCTCCAGCCCGGTTTCCTGCACCAAACTGGTCAAGCCACCGATCCAGTTTTCCCAGAACAGCAGCAACACTCCTGTCCAAAGCGCCATCGCCAGCATCATCGGCCACAACATTAGCGCCAGCATTTTCGGGTGAAACAGGGTTTTGAATGCCTGCGCAAGCGCGGTAATGACACTATTCATATAACCTTATTGGACAAAGAGAAAGTTTTTCAGTCGGCCGGAGCGAACTGATCCATGTCGGCCACACCCCCGGTCGCGCCTAAATTCGCTTATCAAAAATAGTGGGAGAACCTGCCGCACCACCATCCTGCTCAAAAGATTGGGTCGTGTGCGCCCTGCTTTTGTAACTTTGGTATGCGGGAATGGCAACAGCGGCCAACACAGCCAGAATCCAAACCAGCGCGAGTATCAACAAAACAAATACAATATTGCTGGTTCCTCCCTTGCGGGAAAGTTTTTCCATTTGTTTTTGCACATCGGCTGTTGCGCCACGTGCCGATAGGATTTTCTTCCTGCAGTGCTTGTAATAAATGGCGTTTGCATACATTGGCAGCAAAATGAAAATGCCGAGAAAATAAAGCGGATAAGCCAGGCCAATCGGGGTGTCAACAGAATGGTCTGGTAAGCCCGTCACCAGTCCGATCAATCCGAAAAATAAATAGGGCAGGAGAAAGTAGCACAGCGCATACAGCCACATCTTTCGGTAGAGCAGCCAATAGAAAGTGATGAAGAACCCCGGCCAATGCCAATTGGCGCTCGCCTTCCCATCGGCATCAAAACGCGCAAACCGGCGCAGGTAATATTCCTGATTTTTCGGTCCCAAGACCGCCTTGTAATACGCATCCAGCCCCGCGGGCTCATTGATTTTTTCCTGCACTGTTTGAAAACTACCGGCAGGCAGCGGCATAACGTCACCGCAAGCCATGCAGAATGCCGCCGCCGCATCATTTGAAGCCCCGCACTTTGGACAAAACATAACTTTCCCCGAGTTGATTTTTATGCTGAGTAACGATCAGTACCGCACCTGCACCCGGTAGTTCAGCTTTGTGCTGCCTTCGGCAGGCACTGATATTTTCCAGACAGCGGTATTGCTGGCGGCTTTAGTGTGTTTCTGACTCTCCGAGAGCATCTTCCAGTCCGCCGGGATTGGCTCCTGCACAACAACGGTCACTGCTTCTTTTTTTGCATTCTTGAGCACGATCTCAAAAGCACTCTCGAACGATGCGTTGCCTTTGGCTGAGTTGGGCAAGCGCGTAAAATCGGTTTGCTTCTTGTCTGCCGTCACATCGAAAGCTTCGCCCAGTTTGAGGCGCACTTTTTCGTTCTTTGGCGTGTGGTCGATATAATCTTCGCCGACAAACTGCGCGTTGCCTGCAGCATCTTTTTTGTACACCCGCATCACGCCCCTGGGCAGCGGCATGCCGAGGCGATCGCTTTCCCTGTTGTCAAATTCGATAAATACACTAACTTTCATTTTCCGCCCGAGATCGCCATGACTGCTGCTGTAGTAATAATTGGCTCCGCGCAGCAACAACTCTTTGCGCGCCGGAATCCCGGCAGCCGCGAGCAGCGATACCTGCTTGGTCTGGTTCTCGGCGATAGTGGTGGGACGATCCAGGGTGTAGAGGTGAAATTCAAGCAGCGACTCCTCCGCCATATCCGTGGCCGTGGCGATCATTGCCTTTTCCCGGCTTGCCCTCAGGTTCGCGAAACGCATTTCGTTCCGCACCTGATTCACATCTCCCGCCACCAGTTGCAGCTTTGCGTTGTGGTAGCTCGCACCGCTGGTATTGGTCAGCGTCACCCAGCCGGAAAGGTCCAGCTTGTCGTCCGCAGAGTTCAGCTCCGCCACGTAATCCGCCTTCCAGGCGAGTCCTCCAGTGAGATAGGAAAGTTCCACCTCCTGTTGCGCAACTCCGCCATTGTTTAGCGACATCACCAGGGTCGGTCTATCGCGCAGATTGGCCGGCACGTCCGGGTAAACGATACGGCCCGGAATGCCCGTCTCGATACGGTCACCGATCTTCACCACCACACCGTTATTGGCCGCCAGCACCTGCGCCGGCTCGGACGTTTCCACCCCCGTGGCCGGATTGGTACGGACGATGTTGACGCTCTTGCCCACATACTTATCCAGCAACTTTTGCGGCGTCAGCAGATCGAAATCGAAATTCTGTTCAAGGACCGAGAGCTTGCCGGGGCTGGTCAAACT
>CAYTZF010000050.1:0-11276 GCA_964442265.1 uncultured Sideroxydans sp. | reverse complement strand
CTCCTTCACGCCTTCTTCCACCATCGCCGGGAACGGCTGCCCCGCCCGGTTGTTGATCACCTGCATCACGCCGACCAGTTCGCCGTCTTCATCCACCACCGGGGCCACCAGCATCTGTTTGGTGCGGTAACCGGTGCGCTTGTCCACATCCTGCAGGAAACGCAGCGTCCCGCTGTGCGCGGCCAGTTCCTGCGCGTCGTACACATCATTGATGTTGAGCAGTTTCTTGTGCGCGGCGCTGTAGCCGGCGATGCTCTGCTCGGCAATCGGCAATTTGAGATCCTTGAAGGAGTTGAGCCCGGTCTTGACCTTGGACACCAGCGAGGCCTTGTCGTCGCCCACCACGTAGATCGTCAGGCGATCGGCATTGAACAGGGCGCAGATATCCTTGCTCACATCGAGCATGATCTCGTCGATGTTGCTGGTCGCGTGAATCTTGTTGGTGACCTGATTTAGGTTGCGCGTGAATTCAAGGCGCGCGCTCATTTCGTTGGCATTGCCCTGCAGCGAACTATTCATTTGATCTCCCTGTTTCACTGTTGCAGCGCGCGCGGCACCGACCACAGCCCGTTTTCCAATACATAAACGTCATACCCGGCCTGCGCCAGGATGAACGCGGCGGCTGCGCTGCGGCGGCCGCTCTGGCAATACGCGATATAGCTGACCCCGCGGTTAAGCACCCCGATCGCGTTGCGAATATCGTTGAGCGGCACATTGATCGCGCCCGGCAGTTTGTCGTAGCGGTATTCCGGCGGATGGCGCACGTCCAGCCATGCCGCGCCCTGCTTTACCTTTTCTTTCGCTTCCGCAAAACCGACGCGATGCAACAGGGGTTCCTTCATCAGTTCCAGGAAGTCCTGTTTTTTCATCCGCAGCAACACACCGTTGCTTTTCATGGTGACCGTGGCATTGCGTTTGCTGTCGGAAATCAGTGCTTCTTCGCCAAACACGTCACCCGCCTTGAGTTCGGCCAGCAACAGGTTGGCTCCGCCGACCAGCCGGGTGACCTGGGCACGCCCGCTCTCGACCAGGTAGTAGTAATCGCCTTCCTCGCCTTCGCGCACGATCACGTCTTTTTCCCACACCGCGATGGCTTCGACCCGATTGAGCAGCTTGCCAATGTTGGCCGGGGGCAGATGCGCGAACGGGCCGTGACTCAAATTCTCGGCGCTGAACATGCCGGAATTCAGCAGGCGTCTGACTGCCGCCTCGCTGCCGCCATTGCCGATCTTCGGTTTGAGGTCGTCGTGGCTGGCAAACTGATCCCAGGTCACCATGCGATCCAGCAAGTCATCATCGATGCGCAACAGCTGCACCTGGCTCAGCGCGTTGGCAGCCACAATGTCCGGCTGGCGCTTGCCGATCGGATGGCGCGCCCATTCGGAATCGGCGCGCATGGTGACCTGATTGCCGTCGGCATAGGTCAGCGCCAGTTCGCCCCGCACCAGATACATTGATTGCCCCTCCAGGTTCCGGTCTTTGAACGGGTCCCGGCCCGGCTCCACATTTTCGATATCGCAATAGTCGAGCAGCTCGCGCAGGCGCGCGGGACTGAAGCTGGAGATCGGTTCCAGCGCGGCGAGGACTCTGATGTCGAGCGTGTCGTTCATGGTCTTGTCAAAAATCGAACTCTTGTCCGTTTTGCAATATTTTCGGATTGACGTGGCGCACCCTTTCGCCGATCTCGCGCATGGTCAACTCCACCTCACCCGGTTTCAAGTGGGTAATAAAAATCTCCGGCTCCAACTTGAGCTTGGCCAACTCTGCCGCCAGCAGGCTGGGGCACAAATGCCTGGACAAGATAGCCAGCTCTTTTTCGGCATCGCAAAAGGCGGTTTCCACGATCAGATAACGCAGATTATCAATTTGGTTGACCGCTTCCCACAAGGCATCGCAAGTGGTGGTGTCGCCGCTGAATGCCAGACTGGCTTGCCCGCTGTCGATCAGAAAGCCGATGGCCGGCACCACATGGTTGGCCGGCAGCGGGGTGAGTTTGCGCCCGCCCACTTCGACCGTCTCGCCCAGACGTATTTCTTCGTAGCGCATTACCGGCTGTTGCAGACTGGGGATCTCGGCAAAATCCGGCCAGATCGCCCAGTTGAACACATGCTGCTGCAAAATTTTAAGGGTCTCCGCCGTGGCGTGGATGACGACCGGCTGGTCGCGCATAAAGCCGACGCTGTCGACCAGCAGCGGCAGGCAGGCGATGTGGTCAAGGTGCGAGTGGGTGATGAAGACATGATCGATCATGCTCATCTCGGCCAGGCTCAGTTCGCCCAGCCCGGTGCCGGCATCAACCAGCACATCATGGTCGAGCAGGAACGAGGTGGTGCGAAAGTTGCCACCGATCCCGCCGCTGCAGCCGAGCACTTTGAGTTTCATTGCGCGCCACTCATTTGGTTTTAAAAATAAACACGCCGTCCCACTCCGCACCGGGTGGATTGGCGCGGTAATAAGCCACACGCTCCGCATAGACCTGATACAACTTGCTGGCTGGCGCGATGTTGTGCAGGCTTAACAATTCCAGCTCCGCCTTGTCCCATTCCTGCCTGCGGTAAGAACGCAACGCCTGATGGAATAATTTAATCTCGTCCAGCATTGACGCTTCGATTTCACCCGGCAGCCCCAGCGGTTCAAAAATTGCCACGGGTTCGACCTTGCCTTTGACCCGCACCTTATCCACTTCGCGATAGACAAATTGCGGCGCCGCCTGTTTGGTCGTTTCGCCCACCAGAATCTGCGCCCCGTATTCCTTGGTGATGCCTTCCAGGCGCGAGGCCAGATTGACCGCATCGCCCATCACCGTATAGGCAACGCGCACATCCGAACCCATGTTACCGACGCTGACCCGCCCGCTGTTGATGCCGACACCGACCCGGATCTCCGGCCAGCCGCGAGCCTTGAAGCGGGGCTGCAATTCGGCCAGCGCGCGCTGCATCCCCAGCCCGGCAAGGATAGCATGCTGCGCATGTTCCGCATCCGGCAGCGGCGCGCCCCAAAATGCCATGATGCAGTCTCCCATATATTTATCGATGGTGCCGCGCTGCTCATAGACAACGCGCGACAGCGGGGTGAGAAACTCGTTCATCAGCAGCGACAACTCCTTCGGCTCCAGCCCCTCCGAGATGGTGGTGAAGCCGCGCACGTCGGAAAACAAAATGCTCATCTCGCGGCTGTCGCCTTCCATGGAAACGCTTTCCGGGTGCTTCGCCATTTCGTCCACCAGTTCTCCCGGCACATACTGCCCGAACAGTCCGGTAATCTGCTTCTTGGCACGCGCCTCGACAAAATAACCAAAGCTCATGTTCAATCCGAACAGCACGACGATCAGCAACAAGCCGCCCGCCAGCGGCATCGCGATGTCGGCGGAGTCCCACAGGATGCGGTTGAACACCACATCCGCCGTCAACGTGCCCAACGCAAGCAACATGCCGCGCACCGGGGTCAGCAACGGCAGGACCAGACTTAAAGCCATGCCCGCCAGCAGCAACAGCACCACATTCGCCCCGGTCATGTAGGGCGGACTCTGCTTCACTGCCTGATTCAGAATGCCGCTGATCATGTTGGCGTGCACTTCCACTCCGGGATAGATTTCGCCAACCGGCGTGCTGCGCATATCCATCAGGCCCGGCGCGGTGGTTCCCACCAGCACAATCTTGTTTTGCAGTTCCTGCAGCGGAATTTGCCGGTGCAGCACGTCGGTGACGGACAGATATTTGAAGGTGCCACGCGGGCCACGGTAAGGCACCAGCGCGCTCACTTCCGCATCCACCGGAATGGTCAGATTGCCCTGGTCGGATTCCAGGGTCAGCCATTCCAGCCCGCCGTAGTCGCGACTTTGGGTGGCGGCAAAGCCCGGCACGATGCGCGGCCAACCGAGCACGCTGCGCGCCACTGCCAGCGACAGCGATTCGTAATACGCGCCGTCATGCTCGACCAGCATCGGAATGCGCCGCACGATGCCGTCAAAATCCACCAGCGGATTGAAATGGCCGCCGCCGGCGGCGGCTGCCTGCAGGGCGGGCAGATTGGCACCGTAACTATCCCACTGCACAAAGTTGATAGGACGTCCCTTGAATGTGCCGGAGGCAAACACCGGCGGCGGCAAGACGCCGGATTTTCCCGGCGGCTCTCCCGCTTCGCTGTTGCTGAAGTAATAACCCATAATCGCGTTGCGCTGGCGCAACCTGGCCGCAAACAGCGCGTCGTATTCCAATTCCGGCCGGAGCTGGTTCAACACGGATTGGAACTGCGCGACATCCTTGAATTGCTTGCGCCCGAGGGCTTGCAGCACGTTCAGGCCGGAGCTGGTATCGGGCTCGGCGAACACCACGTCAAAACCCACAGTGGCGACGGCATAATGATCAAACAAAGCATCCACCAGTTGCGCCAGCTTGTCCCGCCCCCAAGGCCAGCGCCCTTCCTGCTTCAGACTTTTTTCATCAATATCCAGAATAACGATGCGGTCATCCGTGCTGCGCGGCAAAGATAACAACATGCGGTAATCATAAAGTTTTGCATCCAGGAACTGGACAAAGCCGAGCCGATAAAAACCCGCGGCATCACCCAGAAAGAGCAACGTCGCCAGCAAGCCCAAACCGATCAGCAGCGCGTGCTTCCTCATTGCCAGCCCTTATCACAGACCTTGTGCGCGGACCGACGGCACATCAGGACGCGCACCGCACTCAAGCCTTGAAATAGAATTCCATCTTGATCCCCGCCAACTCGATAACGTCGTGGTCGTTCAGCTGATGCGGCTGCTCGCCGATGGATACGCCATTTATTGCGGGAAAGTTGGCGCCTTCGACATGGGTCATGAAATAGCCATGCGGGCGGCGCGCCAGAACGGCCACCTGCACGCCGGGTTTGCCCAGCGTCGTCAGATTTTTGCTCAATTCCATTTCTTTACCCAGATTCGGCCCGTTCAGAATCTGGATCACCGCCACCGACACCGACGCTGCGGCACTGGCGGCTTGAGCCGGTGCTGCCGGTGCTGCCGGAGCCCGGTTCACCGTTGCATTGAATTGGGTGGTGGATTCATATTTTGCCGCCTGTTCGCCGGAAGCCGCAGCCGGCGCGGGGGACGGTTTGACCGGCGCGCGCAACACCATGGTTTTCTCGAAATCGGCTGCCGTGGTCTGGGTCGGTTGGTCGTTCAGATATTTGAGTTTGTACTTGCCGATCTCGATCACGTCGTTGCTTTGCAGGAAGTGCTTCATCGTCGGCGCGCCATTGACCATCGATCCGTTGGTGCTGTTCAAATCCTCGAAGAACGAGTCGTTGAGGATGGTGATCACGGCGGCATGCTCGCTGCTCACCGCCAGATTGTCGATGACGATGTCATTGTGCGGCTTGCGCCCGATGGTGGTGCGCTCCTTATCCAGCGGATATTCCCGAATCACCGAGCCATCCATGCTTAATATCAATTTTGCCGGCATTTTGTATTCCCCTTGATTTTGCTTTTCATTGTCCGAACCATGCGCTCAATTTTGACCACCAGCCTCGCGGCGCGGGATAGGCTGCATTGATCTTGACCAGAATCACCGAGACATTGTCGCGCCCGCCGTTGTCATTAGCCTGGTCGATTAGCTGGCTCGCGGCCAGGGTCAGATTGCCGCGCAGCATTTGCAGGGTCGCGCCAATATCCTCGTCTTCCACCATATCGTTCAGCCCGTCGGAGCAAAAAAGATAAATATCGCCGACCTCGACATCGTGCAGATGGACTTCCGGTTCGACCTCGGCATCGATGCCGACGGCGCGCGTCACCAGATTCTTATTCTGCGACAGGCGCGCCAGTTCCTTGCTGATCAGCCCGCTGTCGATCTGTTCCTGCAGCAGAGAGTGATCGCGCGTGACGGCTTCTAACGTCTCGCCGCGCAAACGGTACAGGCGGGAATCACCCACATGCACCACCGCCACCCGGTTGTCGTAAAACAAACCCGCCACCACGGTGGTGCCCATGCCCGCGTACTGCGGCTGGCTATGGGCGGCATTATAAATCGACAGATTTGCCTTCCTTACATTATCGCGCAACAGCGCCACACCGATCTCCTCGTGCGCCCCCGCCTCTGTCTGCTCCGGCCGCGCCGCATCCAGGCGATGACGGATCTCGCTGGACAGCACCGACACCGCGATACCGCTGGCGACCTCGCCCGCGTTGTAGCCGCCCATGCCGTCCGCCAACACGGCCAAGCCATAATTCACATCAAAGCTGATGCTGTCTTCATTGTGGGAGCGGACCATGCCCGGATTCGTTTGGCCAACGATTTCCAGTGCTTCATTTACATTCACTTGGCCTCCCCTTTGCCTGCTCACCGCAGCGCGGCAGCACACTGGCGTATCGCCAGCGCCATTGCCGCACCGCTCTCGAACCGTTCTTCCACCTTTTTCGCCAGCGCCTTCTGAATCACAGCGACAACGCACGGTGGCAAATCGGGCTTGATCTGCAAAATATCCGCCGGCGCTTCATTGGCGATCCTGAACATCAGCTGCGCCATGGAATCGCCCGCAAAGGGGAGCTTACCACAGGCCAATTGATACAAACTCACGCCGAGCGAGAACAGGTCGGAATGGCCTTCTATCTTGGCGCCGGACAATTGCTCGGGCGACATATAGGAAGGCGTGCCCAACACCATGCCGGTCTTGGTCTTGGAAGAATCCGTGATGCGCGCGATGCCGAAGTCGGTGACTTTGACCGTGTCACTTTCCGGGTCGTACATGATATTGGCCGGTTTGATGTCGCGGTGCACCACGTTCAGACCGTGCGCGTAACCGAGCGCGTCCGCCACCCGCGCCACGATGGAAAGCACTTGCGGCAAAGGCAACAGATTGTCTTCCTTGGTGTAGGGGACCAGATCCTTGCCTTTGAGAAACTCCATCGCAATGTAGGCCAGATCATGTTCCTCGCCCGCATCGTACATGGTGACGATATTCGGATGGTTCAGTCGCCCCGCGGTTTCCGCCTCGCGGAAGAAGCGCGCCTTCACGTCTTCCAGCTCGTCCGCTTCAAACTCCTGTGACAGGTTCATGGTTTTGATCGCCACGATACGGCTGATTTTCGGATCCTTGCCCAGATAGACCACGCCCATCGCGCCCTTGCCGAGTTCTTTCTGGATTTCGTAGCGGCCCAGCATCGGCTTGGCGATACCAGCCTGATCCAGTTTCATCGTGCTGTCGTTGCCGCGGCCGGAACTGCCGCCCAGAATCACGGTTTCAGCCATGGCTCTCGATTGCGCGATGCGCGCCTCCAGATCGCGGAACTTCGGGTTGTGCGCAGCCATATATTTGAACACCGACTCCGCCTTGTTGAACTGGCGCTTGCGTTCAAAATCCAGGCCGAGGTTGTAGAGCACGTCCATCATGCTGTCGTCCAGCGGCACCTTGCGCAATTTGTCGAAGGCCATGTCAAGCTGCCCCTGCCCCTGGAACGCCAGGCCCAGCATGCGGTTGCTCTCTGCCGAGTTGGCATCGGATAGCTCCTTGCCTTTTTCCGTCAGCAGGAAACGCTTGGTGGTCAGCAGCAGATGGCCGACCAGCAACAGGGCGGTCGGCAGCATCAGTTGCAGCCATATCGCCTGGGTCGTCATCAGCACAAAATGGGCGGACAGCAACGCCACGAACAGCACGCCCGTGAGCGCCGCACCGAGTCCGGCACCCAGCCTGGGCAACAGCAGGATCAGGTAAAGGGCAATCAGCAGAAAGGTTGCCAGTTCCGCCCACACCGACCAGGTCGGTGTCACAAAAAAATCCTGCTTGAGAATGCTGGAGACCGAATGCGCCAGCGTCAGCACCGGCGGGGTCACCGCCGATACCGGCGTCACTTGGGAGGAACCGACCCCGGCCGCCGTGGCGCCGATCAGCACGATCTTGTCGCGATATTTTTCCGCCGGAATTTTGCCGGTAATCACATCGTAGAACGAGTCCACCCGAAAGGCTGGATACCCGTCGCGGTCGGCGTAGAAGTAGGTATTCATGCGCAATGCGGGATCGGTGGCGATCTGCAGATTACCCAGGCGCACCCCCTCACCCAGCGTCACCTGAATATCCTTGGCCTCCAGATTCAGGCTTTTCGCCGCGAGCATCAACGACAGCGAGGGATAATACTGATCGTAGTAGGAAATAACCAAAGGCTCGGTGCGCACGCCGCCGTCGACATCCGGCGTGGCATTCAGATGACCCATGGCCAGCGCCTGTTGTCCCAGCAAAGGTATCGGCACCAACGCATTCAGTGCGGGAATCGGCAAAGCCGCATCCGCGCCGGCCTGCACATTCGGCAAGGCATTTTTCAACACATAGTCCGGCAACGGCGCGTCGGGATTCCCCTGCGGCTCGCCCAATTCAAAATACAACCCCAGCAACACGTTGTTGATCTTGCCCATGCTGTCGGCCATCTTCTGGTCGTTGTCGAGATGCAGCAAGGCTTCCTGCATCAGCCCCTGCAATTCCTGCCACTGTTCGGGATGGGTTTGCGCCAGGTCAGTCTGCTCGATGACGGCGGCGATATTCAGAATGTAATCCAGACCGGCATCGAACTGCGGCTCGAAGAACAAGGCGGTTTGGCCCACCACCTTGGCGCGCCCTTCGGCCAGAATATCCAGCAATTTGGCCTGGATCTCGCGCGGCCAGGGCCAGCGCCCCAGATTGGCGATACTCTGGTCGTCGATGGCAATGATGGCGATGCGGTCGCTGGGCTGGCGGGATGAGGCGCGCACCCCCAAGTCGTAGGCTTTGCGCTCCAGACTTTGAATCAGGTCGGAATTGGCGCCAAAAAGAAGGATAACTGCCAGCACTGTGGCAAAGAACCAGTCTGCTTTCCAGAACGACGTTTTTTTCATGACACCTCTGACCGTTTATTCGTTTTTACCGGACTTGCGGGCAGATACTAAAACAATTTCCAGCGTCAATCCATACCTGATTGATTTATCTAGGGAACCTTGCTCAACGCACAACCATGACCGGGGCGGACGACAAACGCAGGACGCGCTCGGCGACCGAACCGATCAGCCACTGAGTCAACCCTTCCTTGCCTTGTGCCCCCAAGATGATGAGGGTGACTTCCTGCGCCGTCGCATAGTGCAGAATCGCCTCGGCCGGGCGACCGATGCTGATGTGATACTGATAAGACAAATGCGCCTCATCGAGCACGGCACGCGCGCCCTGCAAGGCCTGCAATCCCTGTTCGCGCTGGTAGTCATCAATCACCTGCTGGTCGAACAGCAGCTTCACATTGACTGTCGCCACGTTCCACTGCACATTGAGCAACAGCAATTGCGGCGCCTGGTTCATTGTCGCGGCGAGGGCGACGGCCTGCCCGACCGCGTGCAGGGAATGTTCGGAACCGTCCACCGGAATCAGCCATTTCATGATGTTTCCCTTTCGCGTTGAGACAGGGCACCCACCTCTCCGTGCGCCAACTCTCTGACTTCGACTCGCGCCGCGCGGCGGCTCGCGATTAGCTGCCCCAGCCCCAGCACCAGCATGGCACATACGCCGGGCACCAGCCAGTGCAGATGATGATGCACCTCGACCAGCGATTTAAACAAGGCCTCGCCGACCAGCATCTCGCCTGCCACATAGCCCAGCAGCGCCCCGCCCGCGTAGATGATGAACGGATAGCGGTCGATCAGTTTGAGCACCAGTTGGCTGCTCCACGCAATCAGCGGGATACTGACCAGCAGGCCGAACACCAGCAGTAATACATTACCCTTGGCCGCCGCCGCCACACCCAGCACGTTGTCCAGGCTCATCACGAAATCGGCGATGATGATGGTCTTCACCGCCCCCCACAGATTCGCCTCGGCCCTGATGCTGCCCTCGCCATGCCCTTCTTCTTCCGGCAGGATCAGCTTGATGCCGATCCACAACAGCAAGAATGCGCCGACAACTTTCAGGTAAGGCAAAGCCAACAGACTGACCGCAAAGAAAGTCAGCACCACGCGCAAACCGATCGCGCCACCGACACCGTACAGAATGCCCTGGCGACGCTGCGCCTGCGGCAGGTTGCGGCAGGCCAACGCGATCACCACCGCGTTGTCACCCGACAACAGCAAATCGATCATGATGATCTTGAACACGTCCACCCAGAACTGGGGGGATTCCAGCATTTCCAGCATCCACATTTCCTTCACAACAAAATCCACCACCGATAAATACCGATGGCCGCGGATAAAAGAGCGGGTTAACTTAAAACAACAAGGAGTGTAGCTGTGTTGCGCGATTAGAGCTTTGTATTGCCAATCACCGCAAAACCTTTTTAGCCACAGAGATCACAGAGGCCACAGAGCTGACAGCAATTGCTCACACTTCCACCGCTCCGAATGCTGAAGCAAATTTCTCCGTGAACTCTGTGTCTTCTGTGGCTAAAAAAACGTTCTCCCGCGCCCTTCCAAGCGAGATTTACGTCAAGCCGTGATTATCCGCGTCTCATATCTTCAAGATCTGCTGCATCGTGCGCCCCATCTCCGCCGGATTGCGCGTGATGTGGATGCCGCATTCTTCCATCACCGCGAGTTTCTCGTTGGCCCCGCCCTGACCGCCGGAGATGATCGCGCCGGCATGGCCCATGCGCTTGCCGGGCGGCGCGGTGACGCCGGCGATGAAACCGACCACCGGCTTCTGCATGTTGTCCCTGATCCAGCGCGCGCAGTTCTCTTCATCGTTGCCGCCGATCTCGCCCACCATCACCACCGCATCGGTCTCCGGATCGTCGTTGAACAAACGCATCACGTCGATGTGCTTGAGGCCGTTGATCGGATCGCCACCGATGCCGACACAGGATGACTGGCCGTAGCCCAGCGCGGTGAGCTGCCCCACCGCTTCGTAGGTCAGCGTGCCGGAACGCGACACTACGCCGATGCGGCCTTTCTTGTGGATGTGGCCGGGCATAATGCCGATCTTGATCTCGTCCGGCGTGATCAGGCCGGGACAGTTGGGGCCGATCAGCAGGGTTTTCTTGCCTTGCATCTTATAGCGCGTGCGGATCATGTCATGCACCGGAATGCCTTCGGTGATGCAGATCACCAGATCGAGTTCCGCTTCCACCGCCTCGTCGATCGCCGCCGCCGCGCCTGCGGGCGGCACATAGATCACCGACACGGTCGCGCCGGTCGCCGCTTTCGCCTCGCGCACCGAGGCGTACACCGGAATACCCTCGAATGTTTCGCCCGCCTTCTTCGGATTCACCCCCGCCACAAAGCAGTTCGCGCCGTTCGCATACGCCTTGCATTGCAGGGTGTGGAACTGGCCGACCTTGCCGGTCATGCCCTGCGTGATGACTC
>CAYTZF010000049.1:0-2638 GCA_964442265.1 uncultured Sideroxydans sp. | reverse complement strand
GGCCTGCGAGACTTTGTCTTCATATTCCACTTCCGCTTCGGCCAGCGCGCTCTGGCAATCCAGACACCAGTTCACCGGCTTGCGCCCCTGATACAGATAGCCCTGTTCCTGAATCTTGCCCAGCGCGCGGATGATGTCCGCTTCGGTGCGGAAGTCCATGGTCAGATAGGGCTTGTCCCAATCGCCAAGCACGCCGAGCCGGATGAAGTCTTTTTTCTGCCGCTCGATCTGTTCTTTCGCATAGGCGCGGCACAGCTCGCGGAACTGCGATGCCGGAATCGCCTTACCGTGTTTCTTCTCCACCTGCAATTCGATCGGCAGGCCGTGGCAGTCCCAACCCGGCACGTAGGGCGCGTCAAAGCCGGAGAGGGTCTTGCTCTTGATGATGATGTCCTTCAGCACCTTGTTCACCGCATGGCCGATGTGGATGTCGCCGTTGGCATACGGCGGGCCGTCATGCAGGATGAATTGCGGGCGGCCTTTGGCGGCGGCGCGGATGCGCTGGTAGCGCTGCTGCGCCTGCCACTGCGCCAGCATCTGCGGCTCGCGTTTGGCCAGATCGCCACGCATGGGGAACGCGGTGTCCGGCAGATTCAGCGGATATTTTTTCTTGTCTTCGGTCATGTTTTTCTTGGCACAAAATTACTCATCAGAATTTCCAAACCCGTCATTCCGGCGCAGGCCGGAATCCAGTTGGTTAAATATTCCCGCGAAGCGGGACAAAACCCAACTGCATGTTAGATAGATGCGCTGGATTCCGGCCTGCGCCGGAATGACGGCAAAGCTCACTCATGTTCAATAAACCATTTCTTTGCGTTATCCACATCCCGCGCGATCTGTTGCGTCAACGCTTTCAGATTCGGATACTTTTCTTCGTCGCGCAACTTGTGCAGGAATTCGACGCGCAGATGCTTGCCGTAAATCTGCTGGGCGAACTCGAACAGGTGCACTTCCAGCACATGCCGCGCATGGTGATGCACGGTCGGCCGCACGCCGAGGCTGGCGACCCCCTGCAACACGCCGATGCCGTCGGAGTGCGCTTCCACCACATAGATACCCGTGAGCGGCGGCAGATTGTGTTTCATCTGCACGTTCGCGGTGGGAAAACCGAGCTTTTGTCCCATGCCGTCGCCGTGCACCACACGCCCGCTGATGCTGTACGGACGTCCCAGATAGTCGCGCGCCACGTCCAGCTTTCCCGCTGCCAATGCCGCACGAATGGCCGTGCTGGAGATGCGCACGCTGTCGTGCAGCACGCTGTGTACCGCCGCCACCTCGAACCCGCGTTGCGCGCCAATCTGTCGCATCAGCGCAAAATCGCCGCTGCGCCCGCTGCCGAAGCGGAAGTCGTCCCCGATCAACACATACTTCGCGCGCAAGTCGTCATGCAGCGCATGGATAAACGCGTCGGCCGTCTTGCGTGCAAACATTGCATTGAAGCGACAGATATGCACCCGGTCAACCGCCGCCGCGCGGAACAGTTCCAGTTTTTCGCGCAGGCTGGTCAGCCGCACCGGCGCCTGTTGCGGGGTAAAGAATTCGCGCGGATGCGGCTCGAAAGTCACCACCGCCGTCAGCAGACCCCGCGCCTGTGCCGCCTGTTGCAACTCGCGCAGCAAAGACTGATGGCCGCGGTGCACCCCGTCGAAATTGCCGATGGTGACAGCACAGGGGTGGATGTCGCTGGAATGGAGGCTGCGGAGGATTTGCATAAGGCGCGGATTATACAACCTCGCCCCACAGGTCGTGCTCGTCCGAACCGGTGATCTTCACCGTGACGAACTCGCCCACGTCCAGTTCCTCGCCGTTGATATACACCAGACCGTCGATCTCCGGCGCATCGGCGGCGCTGCGCGCGACCGAGCCTTCCCCGTCCACATCATCCACCAGCACGGTCAGGGTCTGGCCGACCTTCTTTGCCAGTTTTTCCGCGCTGATCTCTTCCTGCAGATACATCAGGCGCGCGAGGCGGTCTTCCTGTTCTTCGGGGTCGACGTGGTCGGGTAATGCGTTGGAAGTGGCACCCTCGACCGGCGAATACTTGAACGCGCCGACGCGGTCGAGCTGCGCTTCCGCGATGAAGTCCAGCAGTTCCTCGAACTCTTCTTCTGTCTCGCCGGGAAAGCCGACGATGAAGGTGCTGCGCAATACAATGTCGGGACAGATTTCGCGCCACTGCTTGATGCGTGCCAGCACGTTCTCGCTGCTGGCCGGACGTTTCATCAGTTTCAGTATGCGCGCGTTGGCGTGCTGGAACGGGATATCGAGGTAAGGCAGGATTTTGCCTTCCGCCATCAGCGGGATGACGTCGTCCACACTGGGATAGGGATAGACGTAATGCAAACGCGTCCACACGCCGAGGCTGCCCAGCGCGCCGGCCAGATCGGTCATGCGCGTCTTTAACGGTTTGCCGTTCCAGAAGCCGGTGCGGTATTTCAGGTCCACCCCGTAGGCCGAGGTGTCCTGCGAGATGACCAGCAATTCCTTCACGCCGGATTCGACCAGTTTCTCCGCCTCGCCCATCACCTCATGCACGGGACGGCTGACCAGATCGCCGCGCAGGCTGGGGATGATGCAGAAGGTGCAGCGATGATTGCAGCCTTCCGAGATCTTCAGATAGGCGAAATGTTGCGGCGTG
>CAYTZF010000048.1:0-24683 GCA_964442265.1 uncultured Sideroxydans sp. | reverse complement strand
ATGGGGTTCAGCCGAGCCGCGCCAGGATGGTTTCAGTGGCCGACACTTTATCACCGATGCTGACCTTGACGGTAGCGCTCAATGGCAGATACACATCGACGCGCGAACCGAAACGGATGAAGCCGTAACGCTGGCCGCGGGTCAGCACATCGCCCGCCTTGATGTAACACAGGATGCGCCGCGCGATCAACCCGGCCACCTGGACGAAGGTCACGGTCTGCCCGCCATGGGTGGTCAGCACCACGGCGTTGCGCTCGTTTTCGGCAGAAGCCTTGTCCAGATCGGCATTCACGAACTTGCCGGGAAAATACCGGATCTTCTCGACCCTGCCATCGACCGGGCTGCGGTTGGAGTGCACGTTGAACACGTTCATGAACACACTGACCAGGATCGCCTCGCGCTCGCCATACGGGTCCTGCGCGCGCTCGACCTTGATCACTTTGCCGTCGGCTGGGGACAGCACGGCATCCGCATCCTGCGGAATCTCACGCGCCGGATCACGGAAGAATTGCACCACAAAAATAAAGATGATCCACAGCGGGATCGACCAGCTCAGGCACCAAGCGGATACGGCCAGTGCCACAACCAGAGAGATTGCGATGAACGGCCAGCCCTCGCGGGCGATGATGGGGTGGGGATAGTTATTCATCAGGATTTTGGATTTGGGATTTGGGAGTTAGCAGAGTGGAGAGAGGATCAGGGGGTTTGCCCCAAATCCTCAATCCTAATTTCCGAATCCTAGTTCTTGGACTGATCGACCAGCTTGTTCTTGCCAATCCAGGGCATCATGGCGCGCAATTGCCCACCGACCAATTCGATCGGATGCTCCGCATTTAAGCGGCGGCGTGCGGTCATTTCCGGGTAGTTGGTGCGGCCTTCCAGGATGAACTGCTTGGCGTAGGAACCGTTCTGGATGTTCTTCAGACATTCCTTCATCGCGGCGCGTGACGGGTCGGCGATCACGCGTGGCCCGGTGACGTATTCACCGTATTCCGCGTTGTTGGAGATCGAGTAGTTCATGTTGGCGATGCCGCCTTCGTAAATCAGGTCCACAATCAGTTTCATTTCGTGCAGGCATTCGAAATAAGCCATTTCCGGCGCATAGCCCGCTTCCACCAGGGTTTCAAACCCCGCCTTGATCAGTTCCACCGCACCGCCGCACAGCACCGCCTGTTCGCCGAACAGATCGGTCTCGGTCTCTTCGCGGAAGTTGGTTTCGATCACGCCGCCCTTGGTGCCACCATTGGCTGCTGCGTAGGACAGGGCGATGTCTTTTGCCTTGCCGCTCTTGTCCTGATGCACGGCGATCAGGCTCGGCACGCCGCCGCCTTTCAGGTATTCGGAACGCACGGTGTGGCCGGGGCCTTTCGGCGCGATCATGATGACGTCCACATCGGTGCGGGGTATGACCTGGTTGTAGTGCACGTTGAAACCGTGCGCGAACGCCAGGGCGGCGCCCGTCTTGATGTTCGGCGCAACTTCCTTGTTGTACACATCCGGGATGTTCTCGTCCGGCAACAACATCATCACCACGTCGGCGTTCTTCACGGCATCGGCCACTTCGGCAACTTTGATCCCGGCCGCTTCCGCCTTCTTCCAGGAAGCACCGCTCTTGCGCAGGCCGACCGTCACGTTGACGCCCGAGTCGCGCAGGTTCTGCGCATGGGCATGGCCTTGCGAGCCGTAGCCGATGATGGTCACTTGTTTGCCCTTGATCAGGGACAGGTCTGCGTCTTTGTCGTAATAAACTTTCATGTTGGCCTCGTTAAAAATAAATCAAAAAATGCGGGTCGGGTTTCAACCCGACACGTCAGGCAAAAAAGCACCCTGGATTGTATGCACCTAGAGTTTCAAAATCCGCTCGCCGCGCCCGATGCCGGAGGCGCCGGTGCGCACCGTCTCCAGGATCAGCTTGTGTTCGATCGCCTGCAGGAAGTGGTCAAGCTTGTGCCCGGCGCCGGTAAGTTCGATGGTGTAGGTCTTGTCCGTCACGTCGATGATGCGGCCGCGGAAGATGTCGGTGATGCGCTTGAGTTCTTCGCGATCGCCACCCTCCGCCTGCACCTTGAGCAGCATCAGCTCGCGCTCGATATGGTCGCCGTCGGTGAGATCCATCACCGCCACCACATCCACCAGCTTGTTGAGCTGTTTGTTGATCTGCTCGATCACCGCATCCGAGCCGCTGGTCACGATGGTCATGCGCGACAGGGTTTTATCTTCGGTCGGCGCGACCGTGAGCGATTCGATGTTGTAGCCGCGCGCCGAGAACAGCCCGGACACCCGCGACAGCGCGCCGGCTTCATTCTGCATCAGCAGGGAAATGATATGGCGCATGTTAAAGATCCTCCGCCATGATGATTTCGGACAAACCCTTGCCGCCCGGCACCATCGGGAACACATTCTCGGTCGGGTCGGTGTGGAAATCGAGGAACACCAGATCATCCTTGCGCGCGAAGGCTTCCTTCAGCGCGCCTTCCACGTCGCCGGGCCGATTCACGCGCACCCCCACATGGCCATACGCCTCGGCCAGTTTGATGAAGTCGGGCAGGGCATCCATATACGATTCGGAGTAGCGGTTGCCGTGGAAGAACTCCTGCCACTGGCGCACCATGCCCAGATAACCGTTATTAAGCAAAATCACCTTGATCGGCAGGTGAAACTGTTTGCAGGTTGACAGTTCCTGGATGTTCATCTGGATGCTGCCTTCGCCGGTAACACAGGCGACCTGCGCGCCCGGATGCGCCAGTTGCACCCCCATCGCGGACGGCAGGCCGAAACCCATGGTGCCGAGACCGCCAGAGTTGATCCAGCGGCGCGGCTGGCTGAACTTGTAATACTGCGCAGCCCACATCTGGTGCTGCCCCACGTCGGAGGTGATAAACGCATCGCCGTGTGTCACTTCATACAACTTCTCGATCACATACTGCGGTTTGATAACCTCGGTCGAGTTGCGGTAGGTTAATGATTTCTTGCCGCGCCACGCCTCGATGTCCCGCCACCATGACTTGAGTGCGGCAGCATCCGGTTTCTGCTTGCTCGCCCGCAGCAAGGCCAGCATATCGTCGAGCACGTGCCGCACATCGCCGACCAGCGGCACATCCACCTTCACCCGCTTGGAAATGGACGCGGGATCGATGTCGATATGGATAATCTTGCGCGGCACTTCGGCGAAGTGCGCCACATTGCCGATCACCCGATCATCGAAGCGCGCGCCGACCGCCAGCAACACGTCGCAATGCTGCATCGCCATGTTGGCTTCCAGCGTGCCGTGCATGCCGAGCATACCGAGGAAATTCTTGTCCGGCGACGGGTAGCCGCCCAACCCCATCAGCGTGTTGGTGACAGGGAAATCCAGCAGCCGCGCCAGTTCGGTCAGTTGTTTGGCGGCATCGGACAACACCACGCCACCGCCGGTATAGACCATCGGCCGCTTGGCCGCGAGCAACATCTGCACCGCCTGCTTGACCAGTAAAGGGTCGCCATGGCTCGCCGGATTGTAGGAACGGATATTGACCGTGGCCGGATACTCATATACGGCTTTCTGGTTCGACACATCCTTGGGAATGTCCACCAGCACCGGACCGGGACGGCCGGTGCGGGCCAGATAGAACGCTTTTTTCAGAGTAATGGCAATGTCTTTTGGATCTTTCACCAGAAAATTATGCTTGACGCAGGGGCGGGTAATCCCGACCGCATCCACTTCCTGGAAGGCGTCTTCGCCGATGAAGCCGGTCGGCACCTGGCCGCTGATCACCACCAGCGGAATCGAATCCATGTAGGCGGTGGCAATCCCGGTCACCGCATTGGTCAGGCCGGGGCCCGAAGTGACCAGCGCCACACCCACCTTGTCGGTGGAGCGCGCGTAACCGTCAGCCGCGTGGACTGCGGCTTGTTCGTGGCGCACCAGAATATGCCTGACCTGTTCCTGCTTGAACAGCTCGTCATAAATAAACAACACCGCACCGCCGGGATAGCCAAAAATGTACTCGACTCCCTCTTCCTGCAAACAGCGGACGGTTATTTCAGCACCGGTCAGTTCCATGATCGACTACCTGTTGATTGCCACAATATAAGGTCGTGCACGATAATGGCTGGCGCCCTTTTGGTCAACCCCGAAACGCGTGCGGGCGGCCTGAAAACCCTTGCTGCAACAGGAATTTGCTATCATCAACACCCTGCCGACTCAGCACTGTCAACCTTGTCAACTCCAACCCGGCTTGCCGATTTTCTCGCCAGCGTCGAACGCCGCGCCTTCAAGCATGCGGCCTACGCGGTGCGCGACGAGCAGGCGGCACTGGATATTGTGCAGGAATCGATGATCAAACTGGCGCAACGCTACGGCGACAAACCGGCAGAGGAATTCCCCATGCTGTTCCAGCGCATCCTGCAGAACGGTATTCGCGACCATTTCCGCCGCCGGAAAGTGCGCAACGCCCGCTTCAGCCTGTTCTCCTCGTTCACTTCGCCACAAAGCGAGGACGACGTGGACGTGCTGGAGATACTGCAGGACAATACAAACGCCAGCCAACCGGCCACTCCGTATGCCGCCGCCGCCGACGGGCAACTGCGCGCCATCATCGAATCCGCCTTGCAGGCGCTTGCGCCGCGTCAACGCGAAGCCTTCCTGCTGCGTTACTGGGAGGGTCTGGATACGGCGGAAACCGCAGCCGCAATGGGTTGCACCGAAGGCAGCGTCAAGACACACTGTTCGCGCGCCACCGCCACACTGGCACGGATTTTGAAACAAAAGGGAATAGACTTGAGATGGGCATCCGACTAAATCGCCAAGAGTTCACCGCATTGCTCGACGAATCGGCACACCGGTTGCCGTCCGCAGTCGCCGCGCGCCTGGCTGTTGCGCGCGGGATTGCGCTGCAACGGCAGGCGCGGCACAGCCCCTTGCAGGCATTTTTGTATCAACTGGCCCCGGCGCTGGCGGTACCGGCACAGCGGCACCGGATCGGCTGGGGAACGGCGTTGCTGGCCGCGCTTTTACTTGCTGCGGCGCTGCAATGGCAGTCAGCCCCGGGGCACGACTATAGCGCGCTCGACTTGGCTATCCTGACCGACGAATTGCCCCTCAGCATGTATGTCGATTAAAAACCGTGATACAAAAATCCAATAAATTGTTTCTGCATGCCGCCTTGCTGGGCGGCATTCTGTTGTTATCACCCGCCATCGTTCTGGCTGAAAACTGGGCCAACCTGCCACCCGACCAGCAACAATTGCTGGCGCCGCTGGCCGCCACCTGGAATAAGCTGGAAACCGCCGAGCAAAAAAGTTTTATCGGCGTCGCCAAGGCATATCCGCAATTGCCGGCGGAAAAACAGCAGCGCCTGCGCGAGCAGATTGCGTCCTGGGCCGCGCTAACCCCGGCCCAGCGCCACCAGGCACGGGAGAAATTCACCGCCTTCAGCAAGGTGCCCGCCGAGAAACGCGAAGCGGTAAAACAGATGGTGCGCGAGCAGGAAGCCAAACCCGCCGCGCAGAAATAAGCCCGCGGTTCAACGCCGTTCGGCACGCCAGAGCAAGGTCAGCGCCAAGCCCAGGAATATCCAGCTCATCGCGGTTGCGCTGAAAGGGGCAGGCCATTCGTTCAGCGCGCCCAGATTGGCGAACAGACGCCCGGCAAAGTGGAAGCCCAAACCCAGCACGACCCCGACAAATATCCTGCCGCCGATGCCGCCCTCGCGCCGCTGGTAGGCCGAGAATGGCAGCGCCAGCAACAGCATCACCAGCACCGCAAACGGATAAACCAGCTTGTTCCATAGGGCGATGTCATAGCGCACGGTCTTCTGCTTGTTGTCGGCGAGGTGGCTCGTGTACTGGTACAAATTCCACGCCGACATCTGCTCCGGCACCACCATCAGCACGGTAAGAATGGCGGGGGTAAGCGATGAACGCCATTCCGCCGGGGACGGTGTTTCGACAGCGGTTCCCGCCGCATTGAACAGGGTGCGGCGGACCCCTTCCAGTTGCCAGAAGCCTGCGCGTTGCCAGGTGGCGCGCCCGGCGGTGGTGATGCTGCGCAATTGATAGTCCGGATCAAACTGGTAGATGCTCACGTTGAGCAGCGAGGTGTCGGGCAGCACATTCCTGACATTGACGAAGCTGCCCTCGTCCTTCACCCACACACCGGAACGGAATTCCTTAATGTTGACCTGCGCGTTTTGCGCTTTGAGCTTAATCTGTTGCGCCAGTTTTTCGCTTGGCGGCGCGATGAATTCGCCGAAGATGAAACATAGCAGCAGCAATGGCGCGCCGATGCGCAACAGGGTCGCGATCATCTGGAGCAGCGAAACACCGGAGGCGCGATAGACCGTCAATTCCGAATTCGCCGCCAGCTGCACCAGCGCAAAAATTGCGCCGATCAGCACCGCGACCGGAAACAGCTCATAGACGTGGCCGGGCAGGGTCAGCAGCACAAACAGCAAAACATAGCCGAGCCGGTAGTCGCCGCGCCCTATCTCGTTTATCTGGTGAAGCAAATCGAACAACGCAAACAGCATCAGCAGGGCGGCGAACACCAGGCCTATGCTCAGGTAGATTTCGCGCGCAAGGTAACGGCGGAGCAGTTTCATCGCCAAAACCTCCACCACGGCATGAGCGAAGAACGGTGGCGGAACAGGATAAACAGGATTAGCAGCATAACGAGATGCAAGCCCCACAAACCGGGCAACGGACTGACTTTTTGCTGCGCCACCCAGGAATTGGTCACGCTGATCATGTTGTTGTAGAACATATACAGCACGATCGCGCCGATCAGATTAAGCGAGCGCCCCGCACGCGGGTTGACATAGCTGAGGGGGATTGCCAGCAGCGCCAGAATCAGTGCACTCAAGGGCAAACCGGTACGCCAGTGCAGCTCCGACGCGTGCAGGGGATGCGGATGCTGCAACAGGTAGAGCGTGGAATAGCCCTTTATATTCGGCCGCGCCTTGCCCAGTTCGGCCGGCTCGATACGCACCGCGTAACGCTCAAAATGGGAGATGCGATAGTCGGCCTGCCCCGGGATGCCTTCATAGCGCGCGCCATTCAGCAACACCAGAAAACGGTCGCCATTCTCCGCCGTTTCCTGATATCCCTCTTTCGCCACCATGGTGCCCTCTTTACCGTTCTGCAAAGAACGCACAAAGATGTTGCCAACGCGTTTGCTGGCTGCATCCAGGTCTTCCAGGAAAAACACGCGATCATCCCGTCTCGATTCGCGGAAGATGCCGGGCGTGGCATGCGCCACATCGTCGCGGCTTTCCAGTGTGCGCTTGAATTCGTCCGCCTTGGAGAGTGCCCAAGGCGACAGCACAAAACTAAGGAAGGCAATCAACAGGCTGACCGGAATCGCATAGCCCAGCACCGGACGCACCCAGCGCGAAAGCCCCATGCCGGCGGAAAACCAGACCACCATCTCGCTGTCGCGGTAGCAGCGCGACAGCGTGATCAGAACGGAAAGAAACAGGCTGATGGAAAGCAGCACCGGCAGATAGTTCAGGGCGCTGAAACCGAGCATCACCAGCACGCCATCCACCGCCAACAAGCCGCTGACCGATTCGCTCAGAAAACGGATCAACTGGGTGAACACCACGATGCCGAGCAAAATGGAAAACACCAGCACCCCGGTGGCGACAAACTCGCGCATCAGCGAGCGATAAAAAATCCCGCGAATCCTCGACGGGCAAGACATTTTTGACTTTTGCGGCGTGGATTGCGGATAATCCGGCATCTGGATGGAATCAGAGTTCAATTGGGGAGAGGCGCGTGGAATTTAGCATAAAACAGGGCAATCCGGAAAAACTGAAGAGCGCGTGCGTGGTGGTTGGCGTACATGAAGGCGGCAAGCTATCGAAGGCGGCGCAAGCGCTTGACAAGGCCTGCAAACATACCTTGAGCGACCTCATCGCGCAGGGCGACATGAGCGGCAAATCGGCTTCAACCCTGCTGCTGCACAAACTGCCCGGGATTGACGCCGAACGGGTATTGCTGGTCGGCTTGGGCAAGGCGGGGGAACAAGGCGCAAAATCCCGCATCGAGATCCTGCAAGCCCTGTTCAAAGCGCTGCATGGCACGCCCGCCAAAGAGGCATCGCTCTACCTGGCGGAGGAAGCAAACGACAACGATGCCGGTTGGCTGCTGCGCCAAGCCGTGTTTATCGCCAGCGGGCAAGCGTTCCGCAGCGACAGCCTGAAAAGCAAACCCGCGGAGACGGCAAAACTCAAGCACATCACCTTCGCTTTCCTGGACAAACCCCAGGCATCGCTGAAGGAAGGGGTTGCCCGATCTGCCGCCGCCGCGCGCGGCATGGCCCTGGCCAAAGCCCTTGGCAACCTGCCAGGCAACATCTGCACCCCGAGCTACCTCGCCGCCCAAGCGCTGGCGCTGGCCAAGGCGCACAAGAAAATCAAGACCACGGTGCTGGATGAAAATGACATGCGCAAGCTGGGCATGGGCGCTTTGCTCGCCGTGACGCGGGGCAGCGAACAGCCCGCCAAACTCATCACCCTGGAATACAGCGGCGCGGACAAGAAACAAAAACCCGTGGTGCTGGTGGGCAAGGGCATCACTTTCGATTCCGGCGGCATCTCGCTCAAACCCGGCGCCGAAATGGACGAGATGAAATACGACATGTGCGGCGCGGCGAGTGTGCTCGGCACCCTGCAGGCAATCGCCGAAATAGGGCTTAAGCTCAACGTGGTCGGGGTAATCCCCAGCGCCGAAAACCTGCCATCCGGCAGTGCCAGCAAGCCTGGAGACATCGTCACTTCGATGTCCGGCCAGACTGTCGAGATTCTGAATACCGATGCCGAAGGGCGTCTGGTACTGTGCGATGCGCTGACTTATGCGGCGAAATTCAAGCCCGACACGGTGATTGATCTGGCCACCCTCACCGGGGCCTGCGTCATCGCGCTGGGACATGTCGCCAGCGGCCTGTTCAGCAATGACGACAAACTCGCCGCAGACCTGCTCGCCGCCGGCGCAGAGACGCATGACCGTGCCTGGCAACTGCCCCTATGGGACGACTACCAGCCGCTGCTGGACAGCAATTTTGCCGACATGCAGAACATTGGAGGGCGGGCGGGCGGCAGCATCACCGCCGCCTGCTTCCTGTCGCGCTTCACCAAAGACTACCGCTGGGCTCACCTCGACATCGCCGGCACCGCCTGGTTCTCCGGCAAGGAAAAAGGCGGCACCGGCAGGCCGGTACCGCTGCTCACCCAATATCTGATCAACCGCGCCACAAAGTGACCAAAGTCGATTTCTACACCGGCAGCGGGGACAGGTTGCGCACTGCTTGCCAGCTAAGCCACAAGGCGATGCAAAGCGGCGTGCGGGTATTGCTGCACGTGCCGGATGATGGATTGGCCGACCAGTTGGATAAACTCCTGTGGCACTACCCGCCGACTGCTTTCATCCCGCACTGCCACAGCAGCGAGGCGGAAGCGGCCGACATGCCGGTGGTGATCGGGTGCGACGAAAACTTTCCCCATTCCGAATTGCTGATCAGCCTGCATCAGGAATGCGTGTCTTTTTTTAGCCGCTTCGAGCGCGTGATCGAAATCGTTGGTCGTGACGCAGAAGAGGCCCAACGCGGTCGCCTGCGTTTCAAACATTACCGCGACCGCGGTTACGAGTTGGGCCACATCGACCTCGCCAAGTTGCGTACATGACCATTTCCGAAAATCCCGCGCAGGATTTCCCTTTGCTGACCGGAGTGGTACCCGATGCAGCGGATGATTTGCCGGTGCTGACCGACATTGCGGCGGAACCTTCCCCTTCTCCCGTGTTGCCACCCGCCGCGGCCAATCCCCCATCAGAATTGGCGCAGGCGATCGAAACTTATCTTGAGACGGTATTGACCGAAAAACTGAAAGCGCACCTGGCGATTGCCCAGCAATGGGCGGTCGATGCGGCGGTGGCGGAATTGAAGAGCGAACTGCCGGCACTGATCCGCTCGGCACAGGAACACGCGGACACGAACCGATAGCCCGTCTCCGGGGCCGCGCGGAGTTGGTATAATCGCGCCCTTTCAAAACCGTTCAGGACAGGCTTCACGCCGCACCGCAATGACGCAAGCAAAAGAACTCGCAAAAAGTTTTGACCCGAAAGACATCGAAGCCCGCTGGTATCCCGCCTGGGAAAACGCCGGTTACTTCAAGGCCGGACTCGACACCTCAAAACAAGACAATTTCTGCATCCTGCTGCCGCCGCCCAATGTCACCGGCACGCTGCACATGGGGCACGGCTTCAACCAGACCCTGATGGACGCGCTCACGCGCTACCACCGCATGAAGGGCGATAACACCTTGTGGCAACCGGGCACCGACCACGCGGGCATCGCCACGCAGATCGTGGTCGAGCGCCAACTCGACGCACAGGGCGTCAGCCGCCACGACCTCGGCCGCGAGAAATTCATCGAAAAGGTTTGGGAGTGGAAGGAGTATTCAGGCAACACCATCACCAAGCAGATGCGCCGCCTGGGCACTTCGCCCGACTGGTCGCGCGAACGCTTCACCATGGATGCCGGCCTGAACAAGACCGTCACCGCCACCTTCGTGCGCCTGTTCAACGAAGGTCTGATCTATCGCGGCAAACGCCTGGTGAACTGGGACCCAAAACTGCACACCGCCGTTTCCGACCTGGAAGTGGTGCAGGAAGAAGAAGACGGTTTCATGTGGCATATCCGCTATCCGCTGGCGGACGGCGAAGGTTTCCTGACCGTCGCCACCACCCGTCCCGAGACCATGCTGGGCGACGTGGCGGTGATGGTTCATCCGGAAGACGAGCGCTACAAACATCTTATCGGCAAGCAGGTTACGCTGCCGCTGTGCGAGCGCACCATCCCCGTCATCGCCGACGACTACGTGGACAAGGAGTTCGGCACCGGCTGTGTGAAGGTCACGCCCGCGCACGACTTCAACGACTACGCGGTGGGCCAGCGCCACGGGCTGGAAATGATCTCCGTCCTCACCCTGGATGCAAAAATTAACGAACATGCGCCGGAAAAATATCAGGGACTCGACCGCTTTGAAGCGCGCAAACAGATCGTGGCCGACCTTGAGACACTCGGCCTGTTCGAAAAGACCGAGAAACACAAACTCAAAGTGCCGCGCGGCGACCGCACCGGCGTGGTGATCGAGCCGATGCTGACCGACCAATGGTTCGTCGCGATGAGCAAGGCCGGCCCGGAAGGTAAATCCATCACCGAACAGGCACTGGAATGTGTGAGTTCCGGCGAGATCAGGTTTCACCCCGAGAACTGGGTCAACACCTACAACCAGTGGCTGAACAACATCCAGGATTGGTGCATCTCGCGCCAACTGTGGTGGGGGCATCAAATCCCGGCCTGGTACGGCACCAACGGCGAAGTGTTCGTTGCGTGCGATGCCGACGAAGCGCGCCAGCTGGCCGACAAAGCCGGCTATGCCGGGCAACTCGACCGCGACAACGACGTGCTCGACACCTGGTTCTCGTCCGCGCTGTGGCCGTTCTCCACGCTGGACTGGGAAGAGGGCAAGCCGTTCGACGCGCAGAACGCTTTCGTGAAGCAATACCTGCCCTCGTCCGTGCTGGTCACCGGCTTCGACATCATCTTCTTCTGGGTGGCGCGCATGGTGATGATGACCAAACACCTCACCGGGAAAATTCCGTTCAGGGATGTATATGTGCACGGCCTGATCCGCGATGCGGAAGGGCAGAAGATGTCAAAGTCCAAAGGCAACGTGCTCGACCCCATCGACCTCATCGACGGCATCGGCATCGAAGAGCTGGTGAAGAAGCGCACCACCGGCCTGATGAACCCGAAAGATGCGGAAAAGATCGAGAAACGCACGCGCCGCGAATTCCCCGAGGGCATCACTGCATTTGGCACTGATGCCTTGCGCTTCACCTTCGCTTCGCTCGCCTCGCCCGGACGCGACATCAAATTCGACATGCAGCGCTGCGAAGGTTATCGCAACTTCTGCAACAAGCTGTGGAACGCCACGCGCTTCGTGCTGATGAATTGCGCAGGCAAAGATGTTGGCCTGGATGAATCGCTGCCGCTGGAATTTTCCGCCGCCGACAAGTGGATAATCAGTGAATTGCAAAAGACCGAAGCCGAGATGGCGACACATTTTGCCGACTACCGTTTCGACATGGCGGCACGCGCAGTGTACGAGCTGGTGTGGAACACCTACTGCGACTGGTATGTGGAACTGGCCAAAGTGCAGTTGAACGGCACCCCTCACCCCAACCCTCTCCCGGAGGGCGGGGGAGCAAACGATGTCACGCTCGCGCGTGACAATTCTTTAATCCTCGCACAACAACGCGCCACGCGCCGCACTCTGGTGCGCGTGCTGGAAACTATCCTGCGTCTGGCGCACCCGATCATCCCGTTCATCACCGAGGAGTTGTGGCAGTCGGTCGCGCCGATGGCGAACCGGAAGGGCGACAGCATCATGCTGCAAGCCTATCCCAAGGCCGACGCAGGCAAGATCGACGAGGCCGCCATCGCCCAGATCAAATTGTTGCAAGAGCTGGTCAACGCTTGCCGCAGCCTGCGCAGCGAGATGAACCTGTCGCCCGCCGCGCGTGTGCCGCTGATCGCGGCCGGCGATGCAACGGTATTGAACGCGCTGGCGCCTTACCTCAGCAGCTTGGGCAAACTGGGCGAAGTGCAGGTCGTCGCCGAACTGCCGGAAGGCGACGCGCCGGTATCCATCGCCGGAAATTTCAAATTGATGCTGAAAGTGGAGATCGACGTGGCCGCGGAACGCGAGCGCCTGGACAAGGAGATCACGCGTCTGAGCAACGAGATCACCAAGGCCAACGCCAAACTCGGCAACGAAAGTTTCGTCGCGCGCGCCCCGGCGGCGGTGGTGGAACAGGAGAAGAAACGTCTGGAAGCTTTCGGGACTACGCTGCTGCAGTTGCAGGTACAGCGCAAGAAGCTGGGGTAGCCAGCCAAGGAATAGAATCAGTCCGCGGAAAACACGAAAGGCACGAAAACTGACCGTGCGAAATTTATTTCACGTTCGTATGTTTCGTGTATTTCGCGGACTATTGCATTGGCTTTAACGGCGGCGGATAAAAAAGACGAATTCGCCGTCCTGCCCGGTCGATGCGATCAACTGATTGCCGGTCTTGCTGCAAAAATCAACGAAATCCCTGGGCGCGCCTTTGTCGGTTGCAGTTACTTTCAACACCTGGCCTGCAGCCATTGCCGACAATGACTTCTTGGCGTGCAGAATGGGCAAGGGACAGGCCAGCTTGCGCACGTCCAGTTCGGCGTCGAAAACAGGATCGCTCATGCTTCCAACTCCCCGCCCGCGTGATACCACGCGGTAATTCCGCCTTGCAGATTAAATACTTGGGCATGCCCCTGAGCGGCGGCAAAAGCCGCGGCCTGGGCGGAACGGCCGCCCATCTGGCAGTAAAACACGGTCGGCCGGTTTTTTTCCAGCTCGTGCAAACGCAAGGGCAACAGATGCAGCGGCAAAGGGGTCGCACCCTTGATACGGCCGCGCGCGATTTCAGCATCGGTACGCACATCGATCAGCTGGGCATCCCCGGCGGCGATCAATGCCGGCAATTCGGCCACTGTGATATTTCTGAATCCATTCACTGCAATTTTCCTTTCCTGACAACTACGGCTCATTTTCGTGATCGGACAACAATCTTGAAACGCGGGTGTTGGCCATCGCCAGCCGTTTCACCAGCAAACGCAAGAAAGCCTCGCTGAATTGATAGCGGCAATTGGCGGTTGCCCGCGCCAGCACTTCCGGGTCGATCTCGATCAGTTTGACATCCGTCTTGGCATACACATCGGTGGAGCGCTTGGCATCCTTGCCGGAGAGGTGGGCCATTTCACCAAAGCAATCTCCCTTGTGCAACAAACTCAGCAAACGTCCCAGCTTGATCACCCGAACCGATCCGCCGGCAATGATGTAGAAATTCTGGCCGGTATCACCCTCGTGCAGAATCCGCTCGTCCTTGTGCACCTTGCGCCATTCGCTGATGCGCAGCACCTCCCATAATTCGACATCGCCAAAATCGGCAAAGAAAGGCAAGGCGCGGATTGTGTCGAATTTTTCAGTATCGAATATCTGTTCCTGCTGCGGCACATTGTGGCTGATAAAAGAGACCAGATCGCGCGCCATTTCATCCCATGTCTGATAACGTTGCGCGGTGTCCTTGCACATGGCGCGTTGCGCGATGGCGTCCATCGCGGGGGGGATTTCCGGACGATAGTTGCTCGGCGGCGGCGGTTCGATGTTCATTATCTGGTAGATCATGCTGTAGTTGTTGGCCGCATCGAAGGGCAATTTACCGGTCAGCATGCGGTACATCGTCACCCCGAGCGAGTAGATGTCGGTTTGATGCGTCAGGGATTGTTCCTTGATTTGTTCCGGCGACATGTAGGCGGGCGACCCCACACCGGTCACCTGTGTCGTCTGCTGGTTTTCCAGAAAAGCCGCACCGAAGTCGGATATTTTGATGTCGCTCTCGCCGCGCAGCAGGATGTTCGCCGGCTTGATGTCGCGGTGGATCACCCCCTGATATTGGGCGTATTCCAGCGCTTTGCAGCACTTGTAGATAATTTCCGCGATACGCCCGAGCGGCAGCAGGTGATCGACTTCGGCAAATCTTTCCAGCGTCTCTCCCTCGATATATTCCATCACCATGTAATTCACCTCCCCCTCCATTACGGCATCGAATATCTTGACGATGTGCGGATGGGAGAGTTTGCCGGCCAGCGAGGCCTCGGTCAGTAGCAATTTGCGGAATGCCTTGCCGCTGGCGCTGTGTTGCAGCACCCCGGGATTGAAAAGTTTTATCGCTACCTGCTGCTGGCTGAACGGGTCCAGCGCGAGAAACACGGTGCTGGTGGCACCGCGTCCAAGCTCTTTGACAACCTGATATTTTCCGATGGATTGCATGCGTGAGATTGTGCCGACGGGAGCGCATTCTGCGGTTTTGGCGCCTGCCTGTCCAGCCCGGGGAACCGCGCGTTGTCGGTGCTATCATAGCCGCATGGACAAAATCATCCTCTCCCTGCTGCTGCTGTTCCCGCTACCGCTCGCGGCGGACGGCTTACCCGATCTGGGTGACGTATCGCAGACCTCCATATCGCCGCAAATGGAACGCCAGATTGGCGAGCAGAGCATGCTGCAGATTCGCGCCAGTGAAGGCTATCTCGACGATCCCGAGCTGAGCGACTATCTCAACCGGCTGGGCCAGCGTCTCGTCGCCAGCAGCAGCGAGCCGGGGCAAGCCTTTGAGTTCTTCGTGATCGATGACAGCACGGTCAACGCCTTTGCCCTGCCCGGCGGCTTTATCGGCGTCAACACGGGACTGCTGCTGCTGGCGCAAAGCGAGTCGGAGCTGGCTTCGGTGTTAAGCCACGAAATCTCGCACGTCACCCAGCATCATCTGGCGCGCATGGTATCCGGGCGGAAATATGATTCGCTTGCGGCGTTGGCCACGGTTGCGGTCGCGATCCTTGCCGCGCGCAGCAATCCGGATGCTTTGCAGGCGGGTATCGTCGGCGCGCAGGGCGGCGTGCTCCAGCGCCAACTTGATTTCACACGCGAACATGAAAAAGAGGCCGACCGTATCGGCATGGGCATCCTGCAACGATCCGGACTCGATCCGCACGCCATGGCGACGTTCTTCGAGCGCCTGCAAACCGCCACCCGGCTAATCGAGGGTAACGCCCCGAGCTATCTGCGCACCCACCCGCTGACGACCGAACGGATCGCCGATGTGGGCAATCGCGCCCAGCAGATCCCTTTCAAGCTGGTGGCAGACAGTCTGGATTTTCAGCTGATGCGCGCGCGCGTCATCGCGGCGCAAAAAAACCCGCAGGATGCGGTCGGTTTTTTTGAAGCCGCACTGGGAGAAAATAAATTCGGCAATCCGCTGGCACAGCGCTATGGCTTGGTGTTGGCCCTGTTGCGCGCGCGCAACATCGCGCGGGCGGCGAGCGAATTCGACACGCTGAAGCACCTCGCCCCGCCCAATCCAACCTTGGCCGCGCTGGACGGCAACATCAGGCAACAAACCGGCAAAGACAGCGAGATTCTCGATTTCTACCGCGCCGCGCTCAAACAGTATCCGCGCCATCGGGCGCTGGTGTTCGATTACGTCAGCGTGCTGCTGAACCGGGAACGCCATGACGAAGCCCTGCAGATATTGGACCGGGAAGTCGCGCTCGACGGCAACAACGCCAGATTGTACGAGTTACAGGCGCGCGCCTATTCGGCACTGGGCCGCCGGCAGGAGGCGCATCACGTGCTCGCGTACCATGAGATTTTGCGCGGCAACCTGCGCGGTGCCATTGAGCAACTTGAATTGGCCAAGCGCGCCGGGAATGACTATTACCAGCTCTCCACCATAGAGACCGAGCTCAAACAATACCGCGAAATCCTCGAAGCACAGCGCAAGCGAAGATAAATCGGGGCCGGTTCAGGCCGACTCGAGCGCCAGCCCGAGCAATAAGCGCCTGACCGGCGCCGGAATTGCCATCTGTAACGCGGCGCGCAAATCCGCCCATTGCGAGCCCGGCTCACCCGCCAGCAGCGGTTTGCCCGCCACGCGCAACAACACCGGCGTAATCTGCAACCTGAAATGGGTAAAAGTGTGGGTAAACGGCGGCTGCTCGCTTCTGCTGCAGGCAACCAAACCGTTGCGTTGCATAAAATTGGGTTCTTCAGTCCCGTCCAATTCCGGCAGGCTCCAGAGGCCGCCCCAGATACCGCCGGGCGGCCGTTTCTCCAGCAGGATGTCACGGTCGTGAAGCACCATGAGGAAAGTCACGCGCCTTTCAGGCACAATTTTTTTGGGTCTTGGAGTGGGCAGCACACGGGTACGCTCGGTGCGCAGCGCATTGCAATCACTCCGTAGCGGACATGCCGCGCATTTGGGGCGGCCACGAACACACACGGTTGCCCCCAAATCCATCAAGCCCTGGGTGTAGAGCGCGACATCCTGTGATGGCAGCAAAGCTTCGGCGTGCTGCCATAGCTGCTCCTCCACTTGCCGCTTGCCGGTCCAGCCTTCGATGCCGCAGTAACGAGCCAGCACACGTCTGACATTGCCGTCGAGAATCGCCTGGCGCTGGTGATATGCCAGCGCACAGACCGCTGCGGCAGTGGAACGCCCGATCCCCGGTAACGCGAGGATATCGGCGATTCGGCGCGGGAATTCTCCGCCGTGCCGCGCAACCACAACCCGCGCGGCGCGGTGCAAATTGCGCCCGCGCGCATAATAACCGAGGCCGCTCCAGTGAGCGAGCACCTGCTCCTCGCTGGCGCCGGCCAGTGTTTCAATATCGGGAAAAACCGCAATGAAGCGCAGGTAATAGGGGATTACCGTACTCACCTGAGTCTGTTGCAGCATGATCTCGGAAAGCCAGACACGATAGGCATCCTGCCCTTGCCACGGCAAGTCATGGCGGCCATGCCCCCGATGCCAGGCAACCAGCCGTTGCGCGAATGACTGTGTGTCGCTTGTGCGTAGAGGAAGGTTTATTTGAACAACCCCTTTAAACCCTGCTTAAGCTGATCTTCCACCCCGGAATTGGCTCCCCCTCCCGATTTTTGCATCAACCCGCGAATTTTCTGTTTTGCCGCATCGGATGCCATGGCGCTGAATTCCAGCTTGTACTTCGGGGCGGTGAAAGGGCCGCTCAGGTGCACCGGCACGGTCAGTCCGCCAACCTCGTCCCGGCCTCCCTGACCCTTGCTCGTCCCGGTGATAGTCGCTTTAACCAGATAATCCAGACTATCGTTGCCTAGATTGATGTCGCCTTTGCCGCCAACCCGGAGAAACGGTGATTTCATCAACAAGTCATCGTTGTGCGCCACCCCGTTGGTGATTTTAAAGCTGGCTTTCATCTCGCTAAAATCGGTCTTTTCTTCCTTGTTCACGCCCTGTGTTCTGTCAGCCCCCTTGCCGAATTCGCGCACACTTTTCGCCAAATTGATGCCTTTCACTGCGCCATCCGTCAGGTTAAGGGCCAGCTTGCCGTTCAGCCCCTTCTTCAATAAGCTAACCCGGTCGCCTTGCGTAACCACGTTAACCGCAACGTTGCCTTTGCCGCTGAGGAAATCCATCTGTAGCGCATCCTTCAACAGCGGTTCAATTTCGACCCCGCCGAGTTCAGCCTTGATCGCAAACCGGGGCACGGCCCGGCTCGCATTCAGCTCAAGTTCGCTGGCCAGATTGCCTTGGTAAAGATTCGCGTTGAATGGTGCAAGCCTCAGCACCCCGCCTTTCGCTTTCAAGTCCGCGCGTAGCCAGGTCATTTTCACGTTTGACACCTTCAGCGCGCCAATGCGCAAACTTCCCTCCAGATTTAACGGCTTCACAAGGTCCAGATTTAGCGTCTGCTCCGGTGCTGCGGGAAGCGTTTTCGTGCCGGCCGCAGTCTTGGGCAAATAAGGATCCGCATCGAACTGGTCGATCTCGATGTCGTAGCGGATGCGCGGGGATTTGAAATTATTGACTGCCGCCTTGGCTTTCAACTGGCTTTGCTGAATTTTTCCGGCAAAGTTTGCCTGTATGCTTTGGCGCTTCAAATCCGCCTGCACGCCCCCTTTTAATTCCCCTTTCAGCGTATTTCCGGGCAACTGATCACCAATCGCACTTAACGAAATCTTCATATCCGGCAAGTTGTACTGCCGGGTTTCGATGTTGCCGTTGGCAGTCGCGGACAGCCTAAGGTCATATGCCTGCGCGGGTTGCTTCACCCCCGCACTCAGCACAAGCCCGGCAATTCTGAATTGGTGCAGATTGCTTTCCAACGTGTCAAAGGACGCGGCCACGTCAAGTTTTTCGGCAGCGGCAGTCACATGGCCGTTCAATCCCAGCCCTGTTGCGGTCAAACGCTGTTTGAGCACCCCCGCCCGGGGCAAATCCAGACGCATCTCGAAGGGGGCCGACCCCTTACTGCCGGCAGCAGTCAGCTTCAGCTCCCTGGTGGAAAATTCCCCCGCGGCGCCATGCATCTCGACTTCTCCTGTCGCGCCGATTGCCAGATTGGTAAAGTCCAGCGCAGTCCCGCTGACTTGAAGTTTCAAGTCGCCGAACTTTTGCCGGTCTTGTTTGAGATCAAACAGTAATTTTGTTTTAAGCCTCGCGGACAAATCCAGTTTAGGCTCGTTCAGTTGAATATGCCCAGACAGCTCAATGTCGCCTGGCACGCCGTCGGCAATCCGTCCGCTCACCAGGTTCAACTTGGAAACGCTCGCTTCCATCCCCGTCACTTCATCCCGGTAAATCAGGGCCGCGTCGGCAACTTTGACTGATGCAATATCGAAATCAACGGGCTTACCCTGTGCCTCGGCGGCACGATCATCCGCCTTCGCAGGCGCGGCACCCAGCAGATCGTCGATACTTAGCTTGCCGCTCCGCAACTTAACCACCCGAACCTTGGCGCCGTTCAGCGCAACCCTGCTGACCACCACCCGTTGCCGCAGCAACGGCCATACAGCAAGAGAAACATCAGCGCTCCCGATTGCGGCAAACTCCTCTTCGCTTTGAACCTCAGAAAGGGTCACGGCTCCAACATGCACGCCGAGAATGGGGAAAAAAGTCAGCTTGATGTCCCCGTCTATTTTGACCGTACGGTGCGTGCTGCTCTGCACAGCTCTGATGATTTCGGGTTTGTAATTATTGGGATCGAATGTCATCGCGACATAAGCCACCCCACTGCCGGCAAGAAAAACAATTCCACCAAGCATCCACAACCCATACTTGAAATATTTATTCATGTCACCCCCGCCCAAAATTGTCCGGTGATTATAGACCAGCGGGATAACCCTCCAGGGTTTCGTGAGGGTCTGCCCCGCCTTCCTTCGAATAAAAAAACCGAAGGGGTTCACTTGGGAGTTTTTTTGCAAGGAGTCGGACAGACGGCACGGGGTCAAGTCTAAATACGGAACATCGTGTGATGAGTTGAAAGAGTTGGGAAGTTGGAAAAGTCGCAGCAGGGAGGATCGCTACGCCAAATTTGCCACTAAACACTTGGCAGCAGCAGCAAGCCGCATCGAGTCAGATCGTGGCGGGAACGTGGTGCAGTTGTCACGTTTTAGTCACGTTCAAAACAAAGCGGCTTAAGGGATCAACCTTAAACCGCCTGTTTCTATTGGTGGGCCCTCGCGGACTTGAACCGCGGACCAAAGGATTATGAGTCCTCTGCTCTAACCAGCTGAGCTAAGGGCCCGAAGAACTCAGCTTTCGCCGTCAAGGAAGCTTTTGAGTTTTTCCGAACGTGACGGGTGGCGCAATTTGCGCAAGGCCTTGGCTTCGATCTGGCGAATCCGCTCGCGGGTGACATCGAACTGTTTGCCGACTTCTTCCAGTGTGTGGTCGGTGTTCATCTCGATGCCGAAGCGCATGCGCAACACCTTCGCCTCGCGCGGGGTCAGGCTGTCGAGGATGTCCTTGGTCACATTGCGCAGGCTGTCAAACACCGCCGCGTCGATCGGCACCAGTGAATTGACGTCTTCAATAAAGTCGCCCAGGTGCGAGTCGTCATCGTCGCCTACCGGCGTTTCCATGGAGATCGGCTCTTTCGCGATCTTGAGTATCTTGCGAATCTTATCTTCTGGCATCTCCATCTTTTCCGCCAGGGTGGCGGCATCCGGCTCTTCCCCGGTTTCCTGCATGATCTGGCGCGAGATGCGGTTCATCTTGTTGATCGTCTCGATCATATGCACCGGGATGCGGATGGTGCGCGCCTGGTCGGCAATCGAACGGGTGATCGCCTGGCGGATCCACCATGTCGCATAGGTCGAAAATTTGTAACCGCGCCGGTATTCGAATTTGTCCACCGCCTTCATCAGACCGATATTGCCTTCCTGGATCAGGTCGAGGAATTGCAAGCCGCGGTTGGTGTATTTCTTCGCAATGGAAATGACCAGACGCAGGTTGGCCTCGATCATGTCACGCTTGGCACGGCGCGCCTTGGCTTCGCCGTTGGTCATCTGGCGGTTGATTTCCTTTAGGTCAAGAATCGGAATCCCGACCCGCTGTTGCAGCGCGATCATGCGCTGTTGCTGGTCAAGAATCGCCGCCTCGTGCCGCGCCAGCACTTCGCTATAGGCTTTTTTGCCCGCGATCTCGCGTTTGACCCAGTCCGGGTTGATCTCGTTGGAAGGAAAGCTCTTGATGAAATGCAGGCGCGGCATATGCGCCTTGTTCACGCACAGATCCTGAATCACGCGCTCACTGCTGCGCACCTCTTCCACCAGATTGCGCATGGTGCCGCACAAGGCTTCCACCTGTTTGGCGGAAAATCGGAATTGCATCAGCTCATCCGAAATCTGCTGCTGCAATTTATCGTATTGCTTGCTGCGGTAGCCGTATTTTTCGTACGCCTTTCCCATTTTGCCGAACAGGTCGCTGATCAGCAAAAAGCGGGCGAGCGCATCTTCCTTCAGTTGCGCCAGATTGGCGGCCGCGACCGCAGCTGCAGCCGCGGCCGCGGCCTCTTCGTCCTGCTCTTCGTCATCCTCATCCTCCGATTCTTCCGTATTGTCGTCGTCGGATTCGGTTTTTTCTTCGTCATTGCCGCCGATTTGCGCTTCTTCTTTGCCATCGACAAACCCGTCGATCAGCTCATCGACGCGCATTTCATCCTTGGCGATCTTTTCCGCCAGCGCGAGAATTTCCGCAATCGTTGTGGGGCAGGCGGAGATCGCCTGAATCATGTGCTTCAGGCCTTCTTCGATGCGCTTGGCGATCTCGATCTCGTCCTGCCGGGTCAGCAGGTTGACCACGCCCATCTCGCGCATGTACATGCGCACCGGATCGGTGGTGCGGCCAAATTCGGAATCGACGGTTGAAATGGCCGCTTCCGCCTCGGCAGCGGCATCCTCGTCGGCGACCGGGGCCGGCGCATCGCTCATCACCATGGTTTCCGCATCGGGTGCGACATCGCACACTGAGATACCCATATCGTTAATCATGCTGACCACGCCTTCGACTTGCTCGACTTCGAGCACGTCCGGCAGGTGGTCGTTAATTTCGGCGAAGGTCAGGTAACCGCGCTCCTTGCCCAGCACGATCAGCGCTTTCAAGCGGGTGCGACGCTCTTCCACATCCTGCGTGTTATCCGCCGCTTTCGCGACAGTCGCTTCGCCGGCCTTCTTTGGAGCGAGCACTTCCTTGGCGCTCGCGGCACCCGGTTTGGCTTTCCTGGAATTCCCGGTCGTTGCAGTAGGAGTGGTTTTCTTTTGCTGAGTCGCCATGCTCGATTCCCAAAAATCAAGTTAATCGTTGGCGGTCGTGCCGCCGAAAGGGCGCGAATTATACCCGAATTCCCAAAACATTTCCGGAGGTTAGGCTATGCCGGGCGGTTTGCGGGAAGCGCTTCAGGCCGGCGCGGCGCGCGCCGCCTTGATCGCCCTGAACTGCGCGCTCAAGTCCTCGTAGCGCGCGCGTTCCGGCGCGCTCATTCCGTCCAGACCTTTTGCCTGCAGCGCGGACAATTCGCTCTCGATCGCTTCGCGCCGCAAATTTTGCAGAATATCCGCAAACTCGGTTTCCACATTGAATTCTGCGCCCAGATGCAAGATTTCCGCCTGCCCCGCTTCAAGCAGGGGCGCATGCTGCGTGCCCTGAAAATGCTGAATCAATGCCGCGCTGCTGGTCTCATCCGCCGATTCGCGCAGCCAGTCTGCCAAGGCCAGGATCGCCGCGCCCTCGGCGCCTTCGCCTTGCCAACCGGACGGCAGCTCGTGCGCCAGTTCCGGCTGCATGACCAGACAGCGCAACAGGGCGCGCAGACCGGATGGACTGGCGCGCCGGGCTTTTGGCGGCGCCTGCCGCCGCGCGGCCGCGACCGGCTTGATCGCCCACAACGCCTCCAGTTCAGCCTGCTCCACACCCGCCAGTGCCGCCACTTCCTTGCGCAGCAGAAGCGCGGTGGTTGGCGCAGTGATGGCGGCAAGTAAAGGTTGCGCTTTCTTCAATAAGGCGCTGCGCCCCTCCTGCGTCTTCAAATCCACTTGCGCCGTCAGTTCACGCAAGAGATAGCCGGAGAGCGGCAGGGAATTTTCAACCTCGTGCTCGAATGCCTCGCTGCCGAATTCGCGAATGTAGGTGTCGGGATCGTGTTCTTTTGGCAGGAACAAAAAGCCGATGCGTTTGCCGTCCTGCAATTGTGGCAGCGCGTTCTCCAGCGCGCGCCAGGCAGCCTTCTGCCCCGGCTTGTCGCCGTCGAAACAGAACACCACCTGCTCGCACAAACGCAGCAGCTTTTGCACGTGATACGGCGTGGTCGCCGTGCCCAGCGTGGCGACGGCATAGTCCACGCCGTGCTGCGCCAGCGCCACCACGTCCATGTAGCCCTCGACCACGATCACGCGCTGCTGCGCGCGGATCGCCTTCTGCGCCTGGAACAGGCCATACAGTTCATGGCCTTTCTCGAACAGGGTGGTTTCCGGCGAATTCAGATACTTGGGTTCTCCCTTATCCAGCACGCGCCCGCCAAAGCCGATCACCTGGCCGCGCACGTTGATGATGGGGAACATGATGCGGTCGCGGAAACGGTCGTAGCGCTTGCCTTCGCCTTCGATCACCAGCCCGGTCTCGACCAGACCGGCATCCTGATAATTCGGCACCGCGCTTTTCAGATTCTGCCAATCGTCCGGGGCGTAGCCGATACCGAAACGGGCAGCGACTTCGCCGCTCAAGCCGCGATTCTTCAGATACTCGATGGCGCGCGGGGTCTTTTTCAGTTGTTCGCGATAGTAGCGCGTGGCGCTCTGCATCAGCTCGTACAGATCGGGGGCGACCTTGTGTTGCGTGCTGGGCGACTGCTCGTGCGGCACGGTCAGTCCGATGCCGCGCGCCAGCTCCTCCACCGCCTCGACGAAACCCATGCCGGCATGCTCCATGATGAAGCCGATGGCCGTGCCGTGCGCGCCGCAACCGAAGCAGTGATAAAACTGCTTGGACTGGCTGACGGTGAAAGACGGGGATTTTTCGTTGTGGAACGGACAGCAGGCGACGTAGTTGGCGCCTGCCTTCTTGAGCGGGACATAACGCTCGATCACGTCCACGATGTCGAGGCGGTTGAGCAGATCCTGAATGAAACTTTTTGGAATCACGCCGGCCCTCGCTCTGCAAAAGCACTACTGAATTCCGGCATGCGCCGGAATGACGGGATCACTTCGACAACTGTGACTTGACCAGACCGGACACTTTGCCCAGATCGGCACGCCCGGCCAATTGCGGCTTGAGGATCGCCATCACCTTGCCCATGTCCTGCACGCCGCCCGCACCGGAAGCGGAGATGGCCTGCGCCACGGCAGCGGCGATCTCGTCCGCGCTCATCTGTTGCGGCATGTAGGTCTGCAATACGGAGACTTCAAATTCTTCCACATCCACCAGGTCCTGGCGATTCGCCGCTTTGTACTGGCTGATCGAGTCGCGGCGCTGCTTGAGCATTTTATCGATGATAGCCAGCACGTCGGCGTTGGTCAGCTCGATGCGCTCATCGACTTCGCGCTGCTTCAGCGCGGCCAGCAACAGGCGGATCGCCCCGAGGCGCGCCGTTTCCCTGGCGCGCATCGCGGTTTTCATATCTTCGATGATTTGGGTTTTTAAGCTCACACTGCCTCTTTTCACAAAAGCAAACGCCGCAATCACCAAGGATTGCGGCGTTGCCCAAGATACGGAATCAGTACAGCTTCGGCGGC